>JAFRJA010000111.1 GCA_017432545.1 Erysipelotrichaceae bacterium | reverse complement strand
TCATCTTTTCGATGTTTGATATCAGTGAAACAAAGATCAAAAAGCTCGCACAGGAACTATGCGAGCAGTACAGCAGCAAACAGAAAGAACAGCAATAATCAGTGACTTTTAGTCACAAAGGGGAAAAAGTTAAGACCATAGAGAGGATGATTGCGAACCACCTGCCCTTTTTTGCCTGTTATATACGATTCAAAAAGAAGAATCGCTTGTTCAACCTCATAATATCATAAATGTCATTATTTGCAATATCTCCAGAATACTCTTTTTGCGCCTTTAAAAGCGTTCGTAAATGTGAAGTGAACCTCCTTTCGTTGGTCCAACTTTAGGGGTTCACTTCAATGTCCCTGCAAAATATTTTCGAACGCCCCTAAGGATCGTTAGAGCTCTCCTTTTATAGGTTTTTTAAAACGATAGATAAACGATTTAATCTTCACAAATATGTCTCAATCATCATGCAGGCAATAGAAAGGAAGACACACAGGAAAGGATAAAGAACGATCCTTGTCAGCTGTTCCCTGCGGTTAAAACCGAAAGAATGATATCCTTCGCAACCTTCTGTTTCCGGATAGTAATGCTGAAAGAAATGAGACTTCGTCAGAAGATACCAGTCAAAGGCGATTATGTCAAATGCTTTCAGAAGATAGGACATGATAAGAAATCTGGCAAAGAACTGCCAGAAACCGAAACCGTTCCTGATCCCGTCATAAGCCCCATAGATATATATGCCTGCATATAGCAATGCAAATATCAGCAGCAGGATCCAACCTAAGATCTTCTGTCCGGGAAACCTTTCAGGATGTTCTTCTGCTTTCTGCTGAATGTCCTTCGGAGCCGTAGTGAAAAGTCTTTTGTCCTGGACCAGCCCGACAGCTGCCCATAGGATTAAAAACAGGTCTACTGACAATGCAAACCCAAGAATCACCGTCAGCTTCATTTCCTGATTACCTCATCATGACAGGCATCTCCGTCCGAGAGATCGGAGTGCCTGATGAATCTGACATGCCTTGTCAGATTGGCATATGCGGTCTCATCCGTCATGCAGAAGATCTTGCATAAAGAACGGATCCCGTAGGATTCAAACATCTCGACATACATGCATTTTGATATATGATACTCTACCTTGTCCTTGCTGACATTGAAATAATCGTAGGTGATGCTGCCGTCCTTTACTCTTTTTTCATGATCGGATATATTCCATTTCCTGGCGATCTCAAAGGCATTGGGAAGATGATCTATGGCTTTGATCAGCCTTTTGAAGAAATTCCTGCGGCGCTCAAAGCCGCCGTTGATCGCTTCGATGATCTCCGCATCAGACATCCCGGTCTTTTTGAGTTCCAGACACATCGCAATGATGGCGTAGATGTAAGGAGTGTTTGTTGAAGGATAAACGTCATGGCGGGCAAAATCATCCGAAGCATACATTTCGGTCAGACGCTTTCTGTAGGCCGATGCCCTCTTTTCGATATCGCTGAATCCCGCAACTTTCAGGACTCTTTCATACGCTTTTGCGTATCCTGCTACTGTTTTGTCTTGATCCATCATTTAACCTTCTTTCCATTTACCTGAGTACATATCTGAATCATTCATCGTACTGTTTCAGCTGAATTCAATATTCAGTGATTTTTTTCACGTTTTTAGAATTTGTATAAGTCTGTCTGATCTTGTCCCAGGAAGGCATCATCTGACGCAGCTTGTCGAAACAGGGCATCGGAAAATCCGCTCTTTCCTTGCTAAGCTTCTGAAACGATTCATCAAGATCCTCCATCTCTTTCGGCGCATGTCTGCAATGCTCGGTCGTACATAGCGCACCGATCTCTGTCTTGCACATCAGATAAATGACCAGCCTGACGATCAGATTTGACAGACCCGGTTCCAAGGTCTTTTCATCGCCTTCAGGCCGGACAGGATAAGCCAGTTCCATCAGAAGATGATAGGCATCCCCTACTGCATCAAGCAGCAGTTTCCTGTCTTCCCTTGTCGATCTTTTAAGATCACATTCTGTTTTGTAGGATAGATAGACGACCGGAAGGATGAATGCCGCATGGTATTTTAGCCAGGCATCCATGTTGTCACAGAAAGAAAGAGACAGCCTGCTTCCTTTGAACAAGTTTTTCATCAGAGTCTTTTCTTCTTCAGATGCATTTTCATGAGCTTTTCCGACCGTCAGTTTTCCATCTCCGGCATGGACGGTATTCAGCCTGCCGTTTTCACGTGTTCCAGCGGTGGAACCGAACCCAAACAGGACACTTTTCGGTGTCTTAGAAACATTCAGAATACGATCTTCCATTTCAGAAACTGACAGATTGTTTCCTGTAAGCACAACGATCGGGCTGTTTAGCTTCGCCAGATCATCGAGGATCGCTTCCATCTGTCTGTACTGCATCACGGCAAAAGCGATGTCATAGTATCCGTCATCCGGTTTATCTATAATGCGCAGATAATCCACAGTATCCTTATTCTGAATATAGTGATGGATGCGCAGTCCTTCTTTTTCAAGCGTTTCTTTCCAAGCGCCACGGGCAACGACTGTGACATCATTTCCGCTGACGCTCAATGCGTGTACCAGCTGTCCGCCGATCACGCCGGCTCCATAGACCAGAACCTTCATCTACTTCTCCTTTTTCTTTCTGCTCACCAGAAATCCTTTTTCATCTGTAACCGTCTCAAATTCTTTGACAACAGGATTTCTGTTTCCTGTGACCATATAATCACAACGGTCGCTGTTGCCGCAGGTTCCGCACCTTATCAACTGGCCATGGATCTGCGAGATCCCGAAAAAGTCACAGTTGCAGAGAAGAGGAAGCACATGAAGCAGCCCGTGGCTCCTGGCAAACTCAGCATTTGGACATTGCACAAAGGAATATCTCGCTATATGGTTTTCTTTATCATATGGCTCATCGACATTGATAAAACCCTCCGGATACCGGACGATATCTCTGCGGTCTCTGTCACCGCTTTTCCGGAAAGCCTTGTCGATCAGCCACATATTCGTGTTTCTGTTAAGATCGAATACCTTTCCCAGTCTGATGAAAGGTTCCATAAAAAGATTCTGCACAAAATCCGATAATTCAGATATCGGAGGATCATCCGGCAACGCCGGATACAAGGCGAACACCAGCAGTCCGCCATAGATCGCATAGGCATGTCCGTTTTTCTTTCCGCCGTAATCCGGCAGATCTTTCAGATATTCATTGTAGTTTCTTGCTGTCTTTTCCCAGATACCGTTTCCCTGATCGGTCCCGTATCTTTCTTTCAGCCATTTCTTCACCTTGCGGGAATATGGCAGTTCTTCGATCCTTAAATGTTCCTTCATTGTTCTCTCCTCCTATACAGGAGTCTCCATGAATTCATCGATCGCCTTCAAGACAGGTACAGCATATTTTTCCCCGCCAAACAGCCACTGTTCGTGCTGCATGTCAAACTCCCGGATCTCGGGATCGCGGAAATACTTTTTATACCGTCTCAGATACTTCTCACCCATCTTCTTGGCATATATGAAATGAACTTTCGTATGTTCCACATGGATATCCTCATCCAGCCACGTCAGCAGGTCTGTATAGTATTCATTTCTGATCGATTCCGAAGAGAACTTTTCAAAACAGGACATAAATCTGTCTGCTGCCTCATCATCCATTTCAAAGAAACTCTTCAGTTTCTCTTTGGTTCTGTTTTTCTTTTTCTCGTTTCCTGTAAAGCTTGTCAGAAGCGGAACTACCAGTTTCGACTGCAACCAGGCACTGAATTTTCCGCTTTGATCCAGATCGGGACTGCCGAAGATCCCGTGATCGAGATGAATATTCTGCCTCTGGACCAGCTGACCGACAAAGGTGCTGCCCAGGGAAGAGCCGATCGCTCCGTCGATCTTTCCGTCAAAGTGTTCCGTAATATACTTCTCGATCTTTTCGGTCACTTCAAGAACACTGGGGAAGATTAGATCGCTTCCATCGAAACCGTCATAGTTGACACAGACCAGATGGTACTTCTTGCCAAGGCTATCCAGTACAGAACCGAAATTCGTCTGATAGTCGCAGGCCGTTCCCGGAAACAGGAACAATACTTTTCCATCCATGTTGCCCATTTCGTCAAATTGCATATGTTTATACCTTCTTCCTTATGTAAAAATCACAGCATTTCGCACCTGTTCCCAGCGTTCCGCTTCTTCTGAATTCGATTCCCGGAAGATCGCCATATACGCGTTCATCATTGGCACAGTAGATCTTTGTAAGTTCCGGACATCCTAGTTCAGTAAAATACCTGACATAAGGACAGCATAGAATATCCATTCTGAATTCATTCTTCTGATTTTGATAGAATACATTCTCAAAGCCATTATCCGGGCCGAATTTTCTGCGTGTCATAGGATCCCATATCTTTGCAAATAAATCTTTCATTCCCGGAATCCTCAAGATGGCTGCCAGTTTCTTTCCGACGCCTGAGGTCATATTTACTGCTGCATCATTTACGATTTCATATGCTTTTTCCTGTCCGATCTCTTCCTTGGCGATCAGATAAAGCGAAGCTGAAGGGAAGATATAGTTTTCGGTATGACCTTTCACTCCCTTTGGAATGTCTTTGTATGTTTCCAGAAGTTCTTCCAGTTTAACAGTAGCTCTTCTCCACAAATCATCACTCTGCTGCTTCGGAATGTGCTTGTCCATTTCTTTCTTTATGAAACTCTTCTTTTTCATGATCTTTTCTGCATCAGCCATGTATTTTGCCTCCATCCTTTTTCTATAGTTCACAGCAAAGGATACATCCTCTTCTGTGAATCAGCGGCTGATCTCTATCAGCCATCGGTAGCCTTCTTGAGCTTCCTTGACAAACGGTAAGATCGGATAGCAGTGATACATGCCTTCTCCTACCGTAAGATGATAATTGACACCGTATCTGTCGAAAGCTTTCTGGATGACGTCCCAGCAGGCATAGAGACATTCGTCGCTGCCGTAATTGATATATACTTCAGGGAAGCTGGAATAGTCCGCTCTCTGCAGCCAGATCATGTAATCGGGAACAGTGTCGCTTCCGCATCTCATGATATCGACGGCCGTCTTCATGTAGGATGCATCGATCGCTACATCTTTTTTATCCAGTTCCAGCATCCTTTGCCATTCTTCTTCCGTATCGACACAGGTCCCGGGTGAAAGAACGATGATCTTTTCCGGTCTTGGCGTATCCAGACTGTTCTCATTCATATATGTTCACAGTCCCAGAGCCAGGTTTCCTCCTGAAGAAGATCCGAATACAGATATATCTGAGTGATCATATTCCTTCAGCATTTCCAGATAAGTGTCATGAATCATGCGATAGGAAACATCGAGAGGATGGTCGGTGCACAAAGGATAATACGGAACGAACAGATCCCTTCCGCAGTCTCTGGCATACTTAAAAGCTCTTCTGATATTTGTTTCATTCGGTTTATGGATCATTCCTCCGCCGATAATGAACAGACAGGCCTTTTCCGTCTTTCTTATGTGTCTCATGATCAGCACCGGGCAATCGTCGATCATAATGATTTCAAACCTGAAATCCGGGTCCTTCAGTACAGGTATCTGACTCTTTCTGTTGAGTTTTCTGGCTTCTTCGATCAGTTCATCCTGTGGTTTGCCGAACAGTTTCTTGAAACGGATCAGTCGGAATATCTTCTTTAGTATTTCGTATTTCAACGACATGACATATCTCCTTCCGATTATTTCTTCTTTCGTTTCATTTTCGCTTTCTTAATCCGATGACGTTTTACCCTAAGGCCACATCCATCGCCATCATCAGACTGAAACCGATCGCAAAAGCAACGACTCCGATATTGGAATGCTTCCCTGCGGACATTTCAGGAATCAGTTCTTCCACAACCACATACAGCATCGCTCCCGATGCGAAAGACAGGAAATAAGGCATGGCCGGAACGACGAGACCGGCAATGATCACGGTCAGGGCTCCAAACAGGGGTTCTACCGCTCCAGATAAAACGCCAAGCCAGAAAGATTTGGCTTTGCTTTTCCCTTCCGCATACAGAGGCATCGAAATGATCGCTCCTTCCGGGAAGTTCTGTATGGCGATACCCAGGGCCAGAGCCAGCGCTCCGCCTGTCGTGATATTTCCTGAACCGTTTACCAGTCCGGCATAAACGACTCCTACCGCCATGCCTTCCGGAATGTTGTGCAAAGTTACAGCCAGGACCATCATGGCGATCCTGGTCAGTCTGCTTTCGACTCCTTCGACCTGGTCGATACTTCGATGAAGATGCGGAATGATTTCATCCAGGAGCAGCAGGAACAGGATGCCGAACCAGAAACCGATAAAAGCAGGAAGAAAAGCCCATCTTCCTTTTTCGGCGGACTGATCGATCGCCGGAACAAGCAGGCTCCAGATCGAAGCGGCAACCATAACGCCTGCCGCAAACCCCGTCAAAGCTCTTTGAACGGAGGTTCTCAGATCCTTTTTCAGAAAAAAGACACAGGCTGCACCCATCGATGTTCCGATGAACGGAATCAGCAGACCGGTAATGATCTTTATCATATCAGTCTCTCTTCCTGTATCCGCAGTCGCAGTACGGACCGCCCGAGGCAAGCGTATATTCTCTGATAAAATCGCAGGCACCACCTGCCTCAGCCATGCTGTAATCAAGACGGCACATGGCAGGAATCGCCTCGGAAAGTCCGAGTTCCTTCATCAGCGTACAGATTCCGCATCTAGAGAATCTGGCTTCATAGCCGCTTCCGTCTTCATAAGGATAAAGATCCATGTTCCAGGAATAAGGATTCCTGTCGGCAGCTTTTAGTTTCGCCGTATCCTCCATTTGTTTCATGTTTTTATCGCTGAATTTCAGTCTGCTCATCTTCCTGCAGAACAGTTTCATCGCTTTCGTCATCATCGCCTTCTCATAGTAATCACTCAGTTCATCTATCGGAGGCAGCTTTTCCATATTGAGACAGAATGCCGAATACATCGCACAGGAAAGGATATTCATCTTGAACCGGTCCCCTTTTTCAAACTCAGGCAGATCCTTTACGATCTCCCGGTATTTCTTTTTTGCTTTCTGTGTGATCAGGATGGCTTCATCCTTCTTATAGCCCAGCACATCGCAGAGCCTTTCCCTGAAAGAATTCTCAAACAGCATCCACCATTCCCATCGGCATTCCTGCATATTTCATCTTCAATCACCTCTGTTTATCCGAAAAGATTCCATTTCTTCTTTTCATATTCTTCCCATCTGATATCTTTCACTTCATAACCCGTCTGTCTGATCGCTTCTTTCAGCGATTCCACATCAGGGATACTGTCACAAAGAAAAGAGCTTTCTCCCTTTGAATGGGAAGAAGTGACTTTCTTTGCATCTGCTGCATTCTTCCTTATGATGTCATTGATGTGTGCTTCGCACATGCTGCATATCATGCCGTCTATTTTCATTGTGACTTTATACATTTTCTTCCTCCTGTTCCTTCAATGCCGTCAGACGATCCGCCATTTCCTGCGGTCTCGATGCAGCCATTCAGGCATGTTTCTGTTGCCAAACTATTTCATTCTCATCTTCAGAATTCCACCTTAACGATCCGCATCCTGACCAGATAATCGCAGAACAGGATCATCATCTTATGAATGAATCCGGCCTGAGGATAAATATCCCGGTAACCCCGCATGTAACTTTTCGAACTGACGTTCTTAATGTTCTTATTCCATTCCTTCAGGATCAATGGATCTTCAAGAGAGAAATAGGCATCCACATCGCTGATCCCCGCTTGCTTCAGCCAGGTCTTGCGCATCAGTTTAGCTCCAAAGCGGTTGCAGCTGTCGAAGACCAGGATTGAACCTGGAAAGCGCTGAGCCATCTTGTTTATGATTTCCTTGACCTCTTCAATCTTCAGATAATAGAAGACACCGGAAGCGAAAAAGATGACACCGTTTTTCTTATCGACCCGGTCCATCCACGATTCGTCTCTCAGATCGCAGCCGATATTCTCTTCCCTTTCTTTCTGACCCAGGATATCATTCCTGATCTCTATGACATCCGGCAGATCGATATTGTACCCACGGCATCCACCGTTATCCGTCTTGGCAAACGTATCATCCAGACCGCAGCCCAGATTCACGATCGAAGCTTTGGGATGTTCTTTCAGATAATCTTTGATCTCACAGATCAGATCATACTGGCGCTGAGCGACTTCCAGAGCACCGAACTGTCCAGCAACCGATTCCATCGCTTTCCCCCTGGTTTCAAAATCATAGTCCAGACTTGCGCAGATCTTTTCCGCTTCCGGATCGTCAAACAGATCGGGATAGTATCTCGAACAGATCAGTCTGGCATACAGAGGGATGACGAGTGTCTCTTGTACGGTATTGTTTTCAATGTGGTATTTCTTCATATTCATCCTTCATCAATTCATTCATATGGTATGATCAGCAACCGATGAGATATGTCTAAGCTTGTAGTTAGTCATAACTAACCATAAATATTATACCACTCTTTTTATCAGCAATAACTTAACCTTAGTTCCTTCTAAAATTAGTACCACATACAGCATAACAACAAAAGATGATACCCTCCAAGTATGATATCGGTACTGATCGATTCTTTCGGGTTGCCGGTCTTTTTATTGTTTCTGTTTTGTGTGATATTTTCTTTG
>JAFRJA010000001.1 GCA_017432545.1 Erysipelotrichaceae bacterium | reverse complement strand
TCAATAAGTTGGCAAAGATATCCATTATATCTTCTTTTCATAATGGATTAAGTAGAAGAAAACCGCAGTCATCATCGTAAACGATGAAACTGCGGTTATAAGTCCAATAAGTCACAGAATTAGGTTAGTGACATTACTTAAATAGGGCATTTTTCTTTTATCCGTGGAAAAATCCATGGAAAATAGATTCTTGAATCACCTTTTTCTAAGCGAGCAGTAGCTAGTATCCAGCGATTGAAAACCAAACGTTTTGTGTTAAAATAACAGTAGATAAAAGTGTCGGCTTCCGGCAGACGGATGTTGGATGTGCAGAGTGATGCGGGCCCTCACTTTTTTCTTTTCTGAATCATGAAATATCTATATATTGATGAATCGTTAGATGAAAACTGCTTCGTAGTCGGCGGAATCCTTGTTGATAATGAACAGGATATGCTTTTGGCATACAGACAGTTTAAGAAATCGATAGACGGTATCCCGATGACCAGGAAACAGAAAGAAAGAGTTACTCATGAGTTTAAAGCTAATCTTCTGGATAAATCATTTCCACAGATAAAGAGAAAACTGTTATATAAACTGAATGCCTTTGACTGTAAGGTGATCTATGCTTCTGCAAACAAGCAAAAAAATAACAAACCAAAACGAAAAAGAAAAAACATATATTAGATTATTGAGCAGGATTGTTGAGGAAATAAACGAAGATGTTATCGTTGTAACGTTTGATTCCTTTGGTAATGCTCGGTTTGAAAGAGATATAATTTCAGCAATCTCTAATTACAATAATGTCAAATCAATCAGAAACGATTTGTCCTTTAATAATAAAGGATTGCAGTTTGCCGACAATGTATGTGGCGTGATACGTAAGCACCTGTCAGGAAATGATACAGATGATTTTTATAAGATCATTGAATCAAAGACGGTCAGAGTGAGCTGAGCAGGATATTGTCTTGATCTGAATAACTCAAATGGTGGAGTAAAAAACTGAGCGAAAGAGATACAAAATATATAAAATCATAAGCAATAATCCCGGTTTTGGATTAAACGAAGTTAAGAATGCTATAGACAAATTGACAAAGAAAAAATTGATAGAATTCAAGGGAAACAATACGGTTGACGGAAAGTACTATATAAAGTAATAACCAGCGTCTATTTATATTAGGCCTTATTTGTTTATTTTTATGCACTTTTTAAGCACATATTCAGCTTGGAATAATGTGTCTACAATTTGTTATTGCAATGTCAACTAATGTGCTTATAATATGCTTAAATTGATATTGAAGTTGTCGTTATTGAAGCTGTTTGTTTTTCAAAAGTTTTGTGTTAATATAATATTACTTTAGGGCTGGTCGAAAGACCCTGGTCCATCTGACGGCAGGGAAGTTCCCTGCCACTTTGTTTGTAAGGAACAACTATTTGAAAGAATTGAGTGTTTTTTGTAACGAGAGTGGAGATTTTGGGGAATATGATTATCATTCGCCATATTATATTATTACTCTTGTTTTTCATGACCAGGATATCGATATTACTGATAAACTGAATCATTTGGAACATGAGCTTTCTCTTCTAGGGTTTCAGAATCACTGCATCCACACTGGGCCAATCATTCGAAGGGAGGAGCCCTATACAAATCTTTCAATTCTTGAAAGAAGAAATATCCTCAACAAACTGGTTGCTTTCTATAGAAATATAGACATTTCCTATAAATGTTTCATGATTGAAAAGAAACACATTAATGACGAAGTGGAATCTGTAACAAAACTATCTAAACAAATATCATCCTTCATCAAGGAACACTATGACGAGATGTTGTCTTATGATGAAGTAAAAATCTACTATGACAACGGACAGGTTGAGGTTACCAAGATACTGTCTTCAGTCTTCAATTCACTGTTAAACAACGTTTCATTCAAAAAAGCATTCCCTTCCAGCTACAGGCTGTTCCAGATAGCGGATCTACTGTGCACATTCGAATTATTGAAAATAAAACTGGATAATAAAACACTAAGTAGACATGAATTGTTCTTCTTCGGGAAAGAATCCATTCTAAGAAGAAACTATATCAGAAAACTTGTTGCAAAAGAATATAAGTAGTTTTCTTTTCAGGATACCAGAATAATTAAGTATTCCGTGGAAAATGTTATAAAAACAGATGCATTCATATACACTGATGTACATTGAAGTGCATCTGTTAGTATGATTTGATCTCAGATTATGCCGTATTTAAGCGAATATGCACCCGGTTTAATACGGATACCTGAATGGTATCTGTGTTAGTGTCCACCATATGAATCAGAGAATGCCTGTAAAGGCATTTTTGTTTTAGATCTGTCGGACTGTTCAAATAAAAACCTCCTTGTGCAGGAGGTATCTTTCTTTCAGACATTCAGAATGTACCAGACATCGTGATATAGCCGATGTTTGGGCAGAACAGTAAAACCTTATTCTTTATTATTTTTCTCTTCTTGCAGTTTATCTAAAGTAAACTGGCATGCCTGGACAACAAAATCATCAAAATTGCCGCCCTGTTCTTTTGCTATCTGTTCAATCTCTTTGTATACTTCAACAGGGATTGTGATATTTCTGGTTTCATATTCTTCATTCGGATCTGGTTTGTAATCAAATTGCATAATTTCAACTAATACAGGCAGAAAATCTACTGATCTTCAGTTGATCAGATGTGTGCCTTCATCCTTTCCTTGTCCATTATATCTTTTTATCTTCATTTCTTCCACCGGAAGTTCTTTTAAAGGTATACATCGATTTTTAATGTATGAGATAATTGCCTCATGAAAAGAGAATTCTACAATGAAATTTTCAGAAGAAAATCATTTCATCTTTTCAGAGACATTGATGATGACCCGCTTTCAGATGAAGAAATAAAAGATATCTATAAAGCCTGGGACGGTTTTGACTCACTGTATCCGGAAATTCAGACCAGGATCCGTATCGTTAACAGCGAAGAAACAAGCTGTAAAAGAGGTGAAGAATACTGCGTTCTTATCTACAGTGAAAACAAAGATAATTATCTGATGAATGTAGGATACCTTGGTCAGCAGTTAGACCTGTATCTTGTTTCCAAGAATATCGGCACCTTGTGGTTTGGGATCGGAAAGACGGATGAGAAGTCTTTCGAAGGTCTTGGTTTTGTGATCATGATCGCTATCCGCAAAGTGAAAGGTGTCAAAAAGTTCCGCAAGGATATGTATAAGTCAAAACGCAAGAGTCTAGGGGAGATATGGGAAGGTGAACCGATCAAAGGAGTCAGCGACATCGTCCGTTTTGCGCCTTCGGCCTGCAATACTCAGCCTTGGTATGTGAAAAACGAAGGAAACAGCTTATCTCTCTATCGCTATAAAAAACCGGGTAAAAGAGGGATCATGCCTGTAGACAAAGTCTGTTTCTACAACCGCATCGATCTGGGTATCTTCATCTGTTTCATGGATCTGTGTCTTTTGAAAGAAGGATATGAATTCCGAAAAGAGCTGTTCCCTGATGATGGACAAGACAGAGAACTGACGCTGAATGCGATTTATACATTTTGAAAAATACAGTGTTTAAGCTGAGAATAGAACTATGGATGATGTTTCGTTAAGTAAAAAGATCGCAGAAGCAGTAAGGGAGAATGGTGGCCGGACTTTTTATGTGGGCGGCTATGTCCGAGACAGACTGTTAAGTATAGATAATAAAGATGTGGATATCGAGGTCCATGGAATCGAACATGATAAGCTTTATCAGATCATTTCGCAGTTTGGAGAAGTGAAGACCTTTGGCGATTCTTTCGGTATCTTTTCTTTGAAATATCACAACATCGATATCGCTTTGCCAAGAAGCGAAGAGAATACCGGCAGGGGACATCGGGATTTTGCGATCTATGTCGATCCGTTTATCGGTTATGAAAAGGCGGCCCGGCGAAGAGATTTCACGATCAATGCGCTGATGGAAGATGTACTGACCGGTGAGATCCTGGACTATTTCGACGGCCGAAAAGATCTTGAAGACAGGATCATCAGACATGTGGATAGGGACAGTTTTGTTGAGGATCCTTTAAGAGTATTAAGGGCAGCCCAGTTCAGTTCGCGTTTTGAATTTGCGGTGGCAGAAGAAACTGTTGAATTATGTCGGAATATCGATCTGAGTGTTCTTTCCAAAGAAAGGATCGAAGAAGAACTAAAAAAGGCTCTGCTCAAGAGTAAAAAGCCTTCGATCTTCTTTGATGTACTGTCAAAGATGGATCAGCTTTCTTACTGGTTCAAGGAGATCGAAGAGATCAAGAATATTGAACAGGATCGCAGTTATCACCCGGAAGGCGATGTCTATATCCATACGATGGAAGTGCTTGATCGCTGCAGCATGTATCGTGATCTTGTAGAAGAATCATATTATTTCATGATGTCAGGGTTATGTCATGACTTAGGCAAGATCACGACGACAGTAGAGATCAATGGCCGGATCCATGCCTATGGACATGAAAAGGAAGGGGTCAGGATCGCCGGAGTTTTTGTCCACAGGATCAGCACCAATAATTCTCTTCTGGCTTATGTCAAGAATATGGTCTATCTGCATATGAAACCGAATACGATGTTCAACGATCATTCAAAGATCAAGTCAAGCAATAAGATGTTTGATGAAGCAAAATATCCTGTCGATCTGATCTATCTGGCTTTAGCGGATAGAGGTGGTGATGTTGAAGAAGTAAAGGCTTTTCTGTTTGACAGATATGAAATATATAAGGAATATATGGCCAGACCTTTTGTGAAAGGGGAAGATCTCAAGAAAGCCGGGATTGAGCCCTGTCCTGATTTTCATAAGTATATTGCTTATGCGCGCAAGCTCAGACTGGCAGGCGTGGAAAAGAATACTGCTTTGAAACAGACGCTTGATTATATAAAGAATCATAAGGATGAATAAACAGGTCCATAATATAAAACCGGTCTCTGATAGAGATTCAAAGATACTGATCTTGGGAAGTTTTCCTTCGGTTAAATCCAGAGAACAAGTTTTCTTCTACGCTCATCCGCAGAATCGTTTCTGGAAGATACTGGCAGCTTTATTTAAAGAAGAAGTACCTGAAAATGTTGAAGATAAAAAAGAATTCCTTCATCGCAATCATATCGCCTTGTGGGATGTGATCGAAAGCTGTGAGATCACCGGTTCCAGTGACAGCAGTATCAGGGTACTGAAAATCAATGATGTTTCCAAGATCCTTAAGGATTCAAAGATCGAAAGGATCTTCGTCAATGGCAAGACAGCTGAGAAATACTATAAGAAATATCTGGAAGAAGAATTGAATGAAAAAGCGATCTGTCTTCCTTCGAGTTCCCCAGCCAATGCGGCGTATTCATTGGATAAACTGATCGACTGCTGGAAAGTGGTTTTATAAAAAGGAGTTTTCACTCCTTTAGTTTGAGATATAGACATCGGTACCGATATCGACCATGCGGTAAAGCTGGGCGATCTTGTCGGTAGGCATATTTACGCAACCTCGGGATGGATCTGACAGGTAGATATCACCGCCGAATTCACTGCGCCATGAGGCATCGTGGAAACCATAGACTCGACCAGTCGGATCAAAGCCGATCCAGTAATCCACATGTTCGACATAGCCAGCTCCCGACAGTGTCGAGTTAGGTGTTTTCTTGGTGACTTCAAAGTGTCCGGTCGGGGTGGCATCGGTGATATCGCCATTGCCGGAAACGATCGGTGAAGTCAGGACCAGCGCGTCATTTTCGTAGTAGCGCAATGTCTGTTCAGGTATGGAGACTCTGATCTCCTTATGGACTTCTTCGATCCAGTTTATCTTTATCTGTTCACCTGATCCTTTAAGGATCGCCTCTTTGAGATCATTTTTAAGCTGATTCTTGTCGATGTATTCATTGGCGGAGATGTTGTGTTCTATCGCCAGTTCATTTACATATGTGTTGAGTTTATCTTCATCTACGACATAATCATTTCCATCATAGATGATCAGTTCACCCAAAGTATCAGGATCGACATTTACGGAAGTATCATCATTGATGAAAATCGATAGACCGGAATTGATGATCTTTTCCAGATATGTTTTCTGTTCATTGAGTTTCGGATCATTACTGGCGATCTCAGGCATCGTGTAGTATTCCTGCAGATCCAGAACATCGCTGTCAGTTCCGTCAAAGATATTATGAATAAGATCTGAGACTTTGGATCTGGCGATATCTTCCCTGATGTAGGAACCTCGATCGGCCAGTACCAGTTTAAGACCTCCGTCCTTTATCTCGTAGTGAGCGTTCAGCGGCATGCGGATATTCTCGCTTTGCAGACAATACAATTCATTGATCAGCTCATTGGCTTTGTCTTCATTCAGAGTGCCGCTTACTTTATAGGCAGCAGTGCTCTTATCTCCTAAAAGAAGGAACCACAGTGCTGCATTCTGTTTTTTAAGAGCATCAGAGGAATCAAGACTGATGTCTTTGGATATCTTTCTGAGATTCAGATCCTGACCGATACCTTTGGTTCCGGTGATATCCTTCTGGATTATCGTCAGGGTCGGATCGATCGAACTTAATGCTTCATTGGCTTTCTGCAGATCCATATTGGAGACATTTACACCGTTGATAAAAGTATTAGGCAGAAAATGTAAAGAAAAATGGATAAGTCCAATGAGATAGGTCAATAATATGACCAGGGAAATACCTAATATAATTACAGATATTAACAGTTTTTTTCTTTTATTATTCATATAATCCGTAAATTATTATACTTGAGGAAATGAAGAAAAAATTTGTAAAATTTTTCAATTGATGTAAAAAAAGTGAAATTTATTTAAGAAATTTTCATTTTTTTCATTGATTAATCCGAGAATTAATGATTAAATAGAGGCATCACAAAGATAAGGAGTAGTAGTTTTTGACTGATCCTACAGCGAGCTGTCACAGAGTGAAAGGACAGCAGGATACGGAAAGCGAACGTGCCTTGGAGTCTGACCTGCGAATGATTGAGCAGGTCACGGTTTATCCCGTTACAGATTGGTTGAGGGTCCGGTATGTTTACCGGGAATCAAGGTGGTACCGCGGAAATTTCGTCCTTGTTGTTAAGCAACAGGGATTTTTTATTGAAGGGGGTATGTAAAATGGAAGGACGACGAAGATCTTATTACAGTTAAGTTAATCGGTTTGAAATATTTTTAAGAAAAGGAAGGAAAAGAAAATGAAGAAATTATTAATTATATTATTATCTGTATTAATGTTATGTGCTTTAGTCGGTTGTGCAAAGAAAGAGGACAACTCAGGTTCCAAGAAGACGGAACTTGAACTGGTCAATACACTTGATCAGGCGATCCTGGCTTTATCGACGGGCAAGTGTGATGCGATCGCGCTTGATGGTACGACAGCGCAGAACTATGTCGATCAGTCTGATGGACAGTTTGCGATGAGCGGAATCAATTTCGATCTGACGATGTATGGTGATTATGAAGGTAATGTTGCGGCTGCCAAGAAAGGTGAGACTTCTCTGATGGATGCAGCAAATACCGTCATCAAGTATGCCAATGACAACGGTTATTACAGACTGTGGACGGCAATTGCCAAGATCCAGTCCGGTACGGAAGATGAGGCTGCTTTGAAGGTAGTCGGTGATACTCCGATCTACAACAATGCGATCATTGATGATACCTATACTTATCTGCTTGATACTGCAAACTTGGAGAAACCGACTGTTGATCTGAGCAAGGCTGATGGTGTCTTGAAGAAAGTTCTTGATAACGGCGTGTTGGTAATCGCAACTTCGCCAGACTATCCGGCAGCTGAATTCGTTACGGAAGAAGGCGTTGTTTACGGCAGTGAAATGATGCTGGCGAAATTCGTGGCTGACTGCCTCGGTGTCAAATTAAAGATCGAAACGATGGATTTCAATGCGGTCTTGACGGCTGTTGATACAGGTAAAGTCGATATGGCTTTCTCGGGTTTTGGCTGGAAGGCTGACAGAGCCGAAGCATTCGAACTTTCTACCGGTTATATCGGTGATGATGATGTCACGTTCCACACTCTGATCGTTCCGGCTGATCAGGCTGATCAGTACAAGAGCCTTGAAGACTTTGTCGGTAAACACATCATTGCCCAGGCTTCTTCTTTACAGCAGATGTATGTTGAAGACCAGATCGTTGCGCTGGAGAATAATTAAAAATGGGTCCCAGTATTATTGATGTCTTTATTCAATACTGGCCGATCTTTCTCAAAGGTACGTTAGGAACACTGCGTTATGCGTTCATTGCCGTATCTCTGGGCTCGATATTGGGTACGCTCGTGGCGTTCATGGCTTTATCCAAAAACAAAATCGTCACGGGTATCGCTCAGGTCTATGTCAATGTGCTGAGGGGAACACCTTTACTGGTGCAGATGTATATCGCCTATTTCTTTATTCCGATCGCTATTCCGGTTTTGAATAATGTCGATAAGGAAGTATACGTTCTGATCGCTTTGATCATGAACTCTTCAGCATACGTTTCTGAGATCATCAGAGGCGGTATCAATTCGGTCGATTATGGTCAGACGGAGGCAGCGCGTTCTTTGGGCATGTCTGCTTCCCATACGATGACCAAGATCGTCTTACCACAGGCGATAAAGAATATCTTACCGGCTTTAGCCAATGAATATATCGCCATGATCAAGGAGACTTCCATGGCCGGATCATTCATGTTGTACGAACTGATGTATACCAGAGTCCTTCTGGCCAACAAATATCTTTCCTGGCAGCCTTTATTCATCATTGCCGGGATCTATCTGCTGCTGACTTTAGTGCTTACCTCTCTGGTTAAGCAATTGGAAAAGAGGTTTAGTGCAAGTGACTGAGAATAGAGTACCATTGATCGAGACAAGAGATCTCAGAAAGAATTTCAATGATCTGGAAGTATTAAGAGGCATTTCCGAATCGATATATAAAGGTGAAGTCATCTGTATCATCGGTCCTTCCGGCGGTGGTAAGTCAACGTTCTTACGCTGTCTGAATATGCTCGAGGAGCCGACATCAGGTGAAGTGTATTTTGAGGGACAGAAACTTGATCCTAAGAGCACTGACATCGATCTGCACAGACAGAAGATCGGCATGGTCTTCCAGCAGTTTAATGTCTTTCCACACCTGACTGTTCTGGATAATATAACCTTGGCTCCGACGCTGGAAAAGAAGATCCCAATGGAAGAAGCCAAAGCTCAGGCTTACAAGCTTCTGGAACAGGTTGGCTTAAGCGATAAGGCCAACGAATATCCGCGTAAGCTTTCCGGTGGTCAGAAGCAACGTCTGGCGATCATCAGGGCCATGGCCATGGAACCGGATGTGATGCTGTTTGATGAACCGACTTCCGCTTTGGACCCGGAAATGGTCAAAGGCGTTCTGGAAGTAATCCGTGAGCTGGCGAATTCAGGCATGACCTGTGTCATCGTCACCCATGAAATGGGTTTCTGCAGAGAAGTGGCGGATCGGGTCATCTTCATCGATGAAGGTGTAGTTGCCGAAGAAGGAACGCCAGAGGAGCTGTTCAGTAATCCGAAGAACGAAAGAACGAAGGAATTCCTTTCCCAGGTATTGTAGGAGTTAAAAATGAAAACGACATTCAGTTATGATCATTATTATAAATATGATGAATTAAGCAATAATCTCAAGCAGCTTTCGGAAAGCTATCCGGAGCTGATGAGCCTTGAGGTCAATTGCGTAACTGAAGAAGGACGTAACCAATATGTGGCTGTTTTAAGCAATAAGAAGATCGGTGATCATAATGATAAACCGGCTTTTTATCTTGACGGAAATATCCATGCGGGTGAAGTCACTTCTTCAATGTGTGCGATGCATACGATAGATTATCTGCTGAGCAATTACAGCGATAATGAGGAAGTAAAAGATATCCTTGATAACTATACACTCTATGTCATCCCGAGAGTTACCCCTGATGGAGCTGAGACTTATCTTTCGACGCCTTATACTCTACGTTCCGTAAACAGGGATTATATTAAGGAAAAAGGCGGCATCAAGGAAGAAGATCTCGATGATGACGGCGTGATAAGGATGATGAGGATCAAGACGCCATACGGAGCCTGGAAGAAAGATAAAAACGATCCGGGTCTGATGGTCTTAAGAGCACCCGATGACAAGTTTGGTGATTTCTATGACATCTATCCGGAAGGCCTTCTGGAAGAGTTTGAGGGAGATGAAAACCTCAGACTGAAAAAGGAAGACTGGGGTCTTGATTTCAACCGCAACTTCCCATATGGCTGGTATCCGGAATACAGACAGGAAGGGGCAGGCGATTACCCGCTGTCAAACATAGAGACCAAAGCCATCGCTGATTTCATCCTGGCTCATCAGAACATCTGTGCCGCTGCGATCGGCCATACTTCGGGTGGAATAATTCTTTATCCGCCCGGAACTAAAAACGAAGCCAAGGCGCCTAAGGAAGATATCGATGTCTTAAAAGCCATTGCCAGGATGGGTGAAGAAGAGCTCGGCTACAAGATGCTGAACATCTTTGATTCATTCCTAAGTTCGCAGGAATTCTATGATTCCGGAGCTCTGGATGACTGGATGTATGAGACGCAGGGCATTCCGTGCTATACGATGGAATTCTGGGATGTGGCATCCAAGGCTGGTGTGCCGATCAACTGGGGCGAAAAGCGCAAAGATGATTTTGCGGAAGACATGAAACGTTTTGCGGCCATAATGAAATGGACCAAGGAAAACGCTCCACAGTATTACAGCGACTGGAAAAAGATCGATCATCCTTATTTCGGTGAAGTCGAAGTCGGTGGTTTCAACTACAAGTTTACGCATCAGAATCCGCCGGAGAATTTCCTTTTGAATGAACTGGAGAATGATACCAGATTCAATATGCGCTTTATCAGGAGCTTGCCGGTACTGGTGATCGAAGATGTGAAGTCAGAGAAAATAGCTGATGGCATCTATAAGATCGAAGCGATCATCGCAAATCGCGGTTATCTCTCGAGCGCTCTTACCAGAAATGCGGTCAATATAAGAAAAGCCAAGCCGGTGAAAGTAAATATCGATGCACAAACAGTAAGCGGCGCTAATGAAATTGAGATAGGCGAATTAAGCGGTTACAGCGCAACTAAGACCGGTGTATTCTTCTATGGCAATATCTCTACGATGCAAAGTGGCAAATCACGCAAGAAGGTCTCTTTTGTGATCAAGGCCAAGCCACAGGATGTAATAACTGTAAAAACTCAGCAGATCAAGGCTGGTAAAGCAGAAGCTAAAATAATCATTGAGTAGAAGACAGATAGAAATATCTGTTTTCTTTCAGGTAGAAATAATTTATGAAAATATTTTCATTGAAATGTAAATTATTAACAAAAATAATTGACAAGCATTTTCATTTGGCATAAGATTAATGTTATAAAAAATTAGGGAGGATTCTTAATGAAAAAGCTATTAGCGATTTTATTAGCATTACTCATTCTGGTCGGTTGCTCAGGTGGCGGCAACGGCGGCGGAAACGACGGCGGTGGCGATGACGGCGGTGCAGATGTCGTTATTTTCCAGAACGAAAATGTTAGAAAAGCAATGTCCTATGCAATCGATAGAGTATCGCTTGCGAAATCATTGAACGATGGATCTGTTGCAGCTGAAGGTATCATTCCTTTCCAGCTCGCCGGCAATCCTTCGACTGGTGCTGACTTCCGTGAAGACCAGGGCAGCGTTGTTGCTTATGACGTTGATCAGGCTAAGGACTTCTATGCCAAGGCTTGTGAAGAGTTAGGCAAGAAAGAATTAACTGTTGATCTGCTCTATGGTACTAACGAAGGTGATTCAGTAATCAAGGCTGCTGAGCAGATTGCTTACTATCTCGAAGAAGTTGGTTTCAAGGTCAATCTTGTTTCTAAGCAGAAGAAAGAAAGACTGCAGCTGATGGATAATGGTGATTATCAGGTTGCCTTGACTCGTTGGGGCCCTGACTATGCCGATCCTCAGACTTACATGGATCTGTATGTAAGCTATAACACTTCAAACAACTCCGGCAGATACAACTCTGCTGAATATGACAAGCTGGTTGAAGATGCAGAAGCTACAACTGATATGGATGAAAGATGGCAGAAGTTCCTCGAGGCTGAAAAGGTTCTCGTTTCGAAAGACTTCGGTATCGTTCCTGTCTTCCAGGCTGGTGGTGCTATGATCATCAGACCGGAAATCTCCGGCATCGAATTCCACTCTGCAGCTGTTGATAACTATCGTCATATCGTCGGTAAGGATTCTACGACATTAGTAACCAATACCGATATCATCTATCTGGATAACCAGTTCGCAACTGACGGTACTTCCTTCATTGCTGAAACAATGTTCATGTCTGGTTTAACAGAACTGGATAAAGATGGTAACTGGAAATATGATCTGGCTGAAAGCCATGAGATGTCTGAAGACGGTACAGTTTACACCTTCAAGATCAGAGACGATGCTGTATGGGTAGACCATGACGGCAACGTTGTCAGAAATGTAACTGCTCAGGACTTCGTAGATTCTTGGGACAGACTGATCTCTGAAGAACTGGCTTCTGATTACAGCTGGTGGATCTCTGACGTATTACTCGCCAAGAGCTGGGAAGCTGTTGATGAGAAGACCTTCAAGGTAACTCTTGAAAAACCAAATGGTATCTTCCTGGGCTGCTTGGCATTCCCGAGCTGCTTCGCTATCAACAAGGAATTCATCGATGCTCAGGGCGATCAGTATGCGACAAGTGCTACGACAGTACTCAGCTCTGGTCCGTACATCCTTGATTCTTGGACTCCTGGTTATTCATATGAACTGAAGGCTAACGACAAGTACTACTTCGCTTCTGATTATGAAGCAGCAGGTACAGCTAAGAAAGTTGTCTTCCGTGTTCTTGAAGATACTCAGACTGCTCTGATGGAATATGAAGCCGGCAATATTGATACTGTTATCCTGTCTGGTGAACAGGTTGACGCCAACAAGAATGCTGAAGGTTTCGTAAATCGTCTCCAGGGTTACTTGTTCTACTTATCAGTAAATATCAACCATTACGAATAAGTCAGATTTAAAGTAATAGTATAACTAGAGCGATTAGTAATAATCGCTCTAGTTTTGTATTTTTAACGGTTAATTAAAACAAATTATTTTTGAAAAAAACTGTACCGTAGGACTGACGGAAGCAGTATAAAAAAGCCTGAAGGTCGAGCAATGATGACTGATCTGAAAAAATTCGATCATTCGGGAATCTCCTTAAGGGAGAAGGTCCGTGGATGGAGGTTAATATATGAAGAAATATATCATCAAAAGAGTACTTATTTCTTTAGCGACACTTTTTGTAATTCTACTAGTGTTGTTTATTCTGATGGACCTCATGCCAGGAACACCTTTTAATGATGAGAAATTAACCGAAGCGCAGAAGGCTCTGCTGTATGCAAAATACGGATTGGATAAGCCACTATTAACGCGCTTTTTCTTATATACGAAGAATATGTTGAAGGGTGATATGGGAGTTTCGTATGCAATAAACAAGAACTTTGCGGTCAGCGAAATGGTTAAAGACAGACTGGGCATTTCGATCGGTGTCGGTGCCATGGCTATGCTGATAGGAACTATCCTGGGACTGATCCTGGGTATTCTGGCAGCCTTGAATCACAACACCTGGATCGATAACCTGTGTTCGGCATTATCCGTCATCGGTGTAAGTATCCCGTCTTATGTCTGTGCTCTGCTGCTGTGCTATTTCATTGCTTACAGATTCGGCTGGCTGCCGATCCTGTACAATGTCGAACAGCCGATCATTTCTTTGATCCTGCCGGCGATCGCCTTAAGCGTTTCTCCGACAGCCAATATTGCCCGTTTTACCAGATCCGAGATGATCGATGTATTGAACTCAGACTATATCCAGCTGGTTCAGTCCAAAGGTGTCAAGGAATGGAAAATGATCATTACTCATGTTCTGAGAAATACCCTTATCCCTGTTATCACCGTTATGGGTCCGATCCTTGTCAACCTGCTTACCGGATCAAGTGTTATTGAAAAGATCTTCGGTATCCCGGGTATCGGACGTCTGATGATCACGGCGATCCAGGAGAACGATTATAATGTTACGATTTCCTGTGCTTTCGTTTATTCGGTCATGTATATCGTGACGATGCTGTTTGTAGATATTCTTTACGGATTCATTGATCCACGTATCCGTATCGCCAAGGAGGAAGGTTAGTTATGAGCATTATTGATCATGAATTCTATGATGATGATTTTGAATTTGCCCATGCGGCCGATGAAAAACTTGTCGATAGAAACTACAGCGCAACTTCATATGCGAAAGATGTCTGGAACAATTTCCGCAAGAACAAGGGTGCCCTTATCGGTGCAGTCGTAATCTTTATTATTGTCGTCATGGCCATTATCGGTCCAAGCATGAATGAATATACCTATAAACAGATCCACGGCGGTCAGGAATGTCTGGTTCCGCGTATTCCGGTTTTAGAGAAACTTGGCATCTTTGATGGCTATCACAATGGCGAAAACCAGTATGCAGCCAAAGAAGTACCTGATACCTATTACTGGTTCGGTACCGATACGCAAGGCCGTGATATCTGGACAAGAGTCTGGTCAGGCACAAGAGTATCACTGATCATTGCCTTGGCAGCCGTTGTCATCGATATCGTCATCGGTATGGTCTATGGCCTTATCTCCGGTTTCTTCGGCGGTATGGTCGACAGCGTCATGCAGAGGTTTGCTGAGATCTTAAACGGTATACCGACTCTGGTCATTGTAACCTTGCTGGGTATGGTGCTTCCGGCCGGTATCACTTCGATCATCTTTGCGCTGATGCTGACAGGCTGGATCGGCATGGAAAGAATTGCCCGTGCGCAGGTTCTGAAGGTCAAGGAGCAGGAATTCGTCTTGGCATCCAGAACACTTGGTGCCGGCAAGCTCAGGATCATCTTCTCGGAGATCCTGCCGAACATCCTTGGCCAGGTCATCGTTACCAGCATGTTCTCGATCCCTAACGCTATCTTCCTAGAAGCCTATCTTTCATTCCTGGGCCTTGGTGTCCCGGCGCCGATGGCTTCACTTGGTTCGTTAGTCTCTGATGGTTACAAGTCCATGACGACTTTCCCGCATATCCTGATCATTCCGGTTATCGTAATGGCTGTCCTGATGCTTTGTTTCAACCTGTTTGCGGATGGTCTCAGGGATGCGTTTGATCCTAAGATGATAAACAAATAAGGAGGATATTATGGAAAAAGTTAAAAGAGATAAAAACGATCGCGTTCTATATATCCGAAATTTGAGTATTTCCTTCAAGACTGCCTATGGCACGGTCAGAGCTATCAGAGGTGTGCGTCTGGACCTGTTCAAAGGTGAGACGATCGCCATCGTCGGTGAATCCGGCTCTGGTAAATCCGTTACCGTCAAGACCATCATGGGTATCCTTGATTCCAATGGTATGATCGATTCCGGTCAGATCATCTATCGTTATAAAGACGAAAATGATCAGACACAGGAAGTTGACCTGGTAAAACTGTCTCAGAAAGAGATCCGTTACAAATTCTGCGGTAAACATATTGCCATGGTCTTCCAGGATCCGATGACTTCACTTGATCCGACGATGCAGGTGGGCAAACAGATCATGGAACCGATGTTAGAACATTACCACATTTCAAGAAGTGAAGCTAAGCAAAGAGCGCTGCAGCTTCTTGAAGAAGTCGGTATCGATAATCCGGATAAGCGTTTCAAACAGTATCCGCATGAATTATCCGGCGGTATGAGACAAAGAGTCGTCATCGCCATAGCTTTAGCTTGTGATCCGGATATCCTGATCTGTGATGAACCGACAACAGCACTGGATGTCACGATCCAGGCCAAGATCCTGGAACTGATCAAGGACATTCAGAAGAAGAAGGGCATCTCGGTCATCTATATCACGCATGACCTGGGTGTTGTTGCCAAGGTCGCCGATTATGTTGCTGTCATGTATGCCGGCAGAATCGTCGAAAAAGGCAAGATCAATGAAGTATTCTATGATCCGCGTCATCCATATACCTGGGGATTGCTTTCTTCCATGCCGGATACGGATACCAATTCGCGCAGACTGTTTGCGATTCCTGGTTCTCCGCCTAACCTGATGGAACTGGTCGAAGGCGATGCCTTCGCTCCGCGTAACCCTTATGCTTTGAATATCGATTTCAAGGAAGAACCGCCGATGTATGAAGTCGGTGGTCAGCACAGAGTTGCCTCATGGCTGATGGATCCACGTGCTCCGAAGGTCGAACTGCCACCGGAGCTTGTTGAGAAACTGGAAAAGATGAAGAAGGAGGCCGAATACTATGAGTGAAAACAGAACACCTCTGCTTCATGTAGAAAACCTTAAGCAGCATTTCCGTATCTCCCGCAAGTTTGTCACAAAAGCGGTAGACGGAATCAGCTTTGATATCTATGAAGGTGAGACCTATGGTCTGGTTGGTGAATCAGGTTCGGGTAAATCTACGACCGGTCGTTCGATCATCAGACTGTATGATCCGACTGATGGCAAGATCATTTTTGACGGACATGACATTTCCGGCAAACTCTCGGCAGAAGATGAAAGATATCTGAGGACTAACATGCAGATGATCTTCCAGGATCCGATGGCCTGTCTCAATCCGCGTAAGAAGATCTCCCAGATCATTGCGGAAGGACTTGAGATCCATCATCTGTGTAATTCCAAGGAAGAAGTCGACAGAAGGGTCAATGAGATCCTTGATAAAGTCGGTCTGTCCAAGGAACAGGGTACAAGATTCCCGCACCAGTTCTCCGGTGGTCAAAGACAGCGTGTCGGTATCGCCCGAGCTCTGGTCATGAATCCGAAACTGGTCATTGCCGATGAGTGTATCTCGGCACTGGATGTTTCAATTCAGGCTCAGGTCGTCAACATGATGAAAGATCTGCAGGATGATCTTGGCACGACCTATCTGTTCATTGCCCATGACCTTTCGATGGTCAAGTACATTTCCGATCGTATCGGTGTCATGCATCTGGGACACATCGTTGAGACCGGAACGACGGATGAGATCTTCATCAATCCGATCCATCCATATACCAAGTCGCTTCTTTCCGCGATCCCTCATCCAAATCCTATCGTAGAAAAAGCCAGAAAGGCTCTTACCTACAACAAGGATGAAGAGGGTGTTGATTACGAAGCCGGACATGAACATGTCATTACCGATACTCACAAGGTACTGGCTACGGATGAAGAATTTGCGAAATGGACTGCAAAGTAAACTCCTATTTATACAGAAGAGCTGCGTAAGCAGCTTTTCTGATGTTATGGAATATTTCAAAAATAAATAGTATATAATAATTATGATTTGTTTATAAATGTTTTGTGAGGAGAAAGAATGAAAAAACTTTTACTGTTATTGATCAGTGTTTTGCTGTTGTGCAGCTGCTCAGGTAAAGGCACTAAAGTGATCGCGCAGGAATTTGTCGGTCATAATGTGCAAGAAGTCTATGCCTGGTGTGCAGAACTTGATGATGATCATTCATGTGCGATTTCTTACGAGGATAATGGCGAATATGAAAAAGATATCGTCTTTGAACAGTCGGTTCAGGCCGGTAAGAAAATTGAAAGCGAGATCCAGTTCAAGGTTTCCAATGGCAATCAGTCGGAAATAGCTCTGCCATTTATCACCGCAGAAACGACGATGTCTGATATCGAAGTCTGGAAGGAACAGTCAAATGTCACCAAACTGACTTATATCTATGAGACTTCTGATACAGTCGAAAAGAACCACGTTATCAGGATCGAACCTAACGCCAATGTCACCAGAGACACCGAACTGAAAGTTTATATCTCTTCGGGCAAGGCTGAACCGGTCAACACCAATATCGAGATCAAGTATGGTGATTATATCGGTATCTCTGTTTCCGATTTTGAAAGCAAGGCCAAGGCTTTAGGTCTTAATCCTAATCATCAGACTTCCAGAGATAAGTATGACGCCAATGTCAAGATCGGTAATATCGTATGGCACGGCTCAGGTACTTATGAAAAGGGTGAGACATTCAATTACGGTGTCTGCATTAATCAGATCAACGTTTCCCCTAACCAGTATGTAGGCAAGAGCGAATCTGATTTCATCAAGACGGCGAAATCCATTAATCTCAATCCGATCCATATAACCGGACGTGATGCTTATTCCGCAAGTGTTGCTAAGGGCAATGTCGTAACTCATGGTTACGGTACCTATGTCGAAAACGAAGACTTCAAGTATGGCTTATCATATGGCCCGGCTAAAGTCGCTTCCGGTTATGAAGGAACGACAGAAGATGTTTTCTTAGGTTATCTGGATATGCTGACACTGAATGGCGAAAAGCTGACGGCTTATTCCGATACGGTTGCCGCAGGTAGAGTCATCTCCTACAACTATGGCAACTACTCTACCGGTGACAAGGTCAGATATACGATCTCGCTTGGTAAAGAAAGCAAGAAGGTCAATGTTCCTGATTTTGCCGGCAGACCGGAAAGTGAACTGCTCACTTTCTTATCAAATAACGGTATTCTTGTAGCCTATAGAGGCGAACAGGAATCAACATATTCCAAAGGCACAGTCGTCTATAACGACAAGGGCGAAATGGCGGTCGGTTCCAAGATCACTTATACGGTAGCCAGCGATTCTTCAGGTAAGGCAATCATCGAAAGTTTCGATACGATCTATCAGCATGTCACGCATGAAGGCGACTACGAACACGCCAGATATGATATGCACAGATATCTGTTCGGCCGTGGTTTCATGAACTATGACATCGTTCCGGTCGTCTACAGAGACTATGAGCCGGGTATCCTGCTCTATATCTCGATCGATGGGCAAGAGCTTGGCGATTATCCGGTCGATGTACCGCGTGATTCCTATATCTACTGCATGATATCTGCTGATTACGATCAATAGACATTAATAACAGTTTTATAGAAGAAGGTTTCGTTTGAAGCCTTCTTTTTGTTTGGAAAAAGAAAAATTTTTCATGAAATGAGAATTTTCACAGAAACAGGTGAAAAATGAAAGCATAATGCACATTATTACAAGTATTTTGGTGGTAAAATTGATTTTGAATTGGGCTTTTTAATGGAAGGAGATAACATGAAAAATACAGATTTGGAAAAATATGGCATAAGCGGAGTTAAGGAGATAGTCTATAACCCGTCTTATGATCTTCTTTTTAAAGAAGAACTGAACCCGGAACTCAAGGGTTATGAGAAAGGTGTATTGACGGAATTAGGGGCTGTTAATGTCATGACCGGTATTTATACCGGACGTTCACCTAAGGATAAATATCTGGTCGTTGATGAGAATTCAAAAGATACTGTCTGGTGGACGAGTGAAGGCTATCCGAATGATAATCATCCGATGAGCCTTGAAGTCTGGGAAAAGGTCAAGGATATTGCCAGAAAGCAGTTATGTGATAAGAGATTATTTGTCGTAGATGCGTTCTGTGGTGCGAATAAAGATACGAGAATGGCGGTCAGGTTCATCATGGAAGTAGCCTGGCAGGCTCATTTTGTCAGAAACATGTTTATCAAGCCAACACCTGAGGAAGAGGCAGAATTTGAACCTGATTTCATCGTCTACTGTGCTTCCAAGGCTAAAGTTGATAACTATAAGGAATTAGGTCTTAATTCCGAGACCTGTGTCGCTTTCAATATCACCAGCAGGGAACAGATCATCATCAATACCTGGTATGGCGGCGAGATGAAGAAGGGCATGTTCTCGATGATGAACTACTACCTGCCATTAAAGGGTATCGCTTCGATGCACTGTTCAGCCAATACGGATAAGAATGGTGAAAATACCGCGATCTTCTTTGGTCTCTCCGGTACAGGTAAGACTACCTTATCAGCTGACCCGAAACGCTTACTGATCGGTGATGATGAACACGGCTGGGATGATAATGGCGTGTTCAATCTGGAAGGTGGCTGCTATGCCAAAGTCATCGATCTGGATAAGGAATCAGAACCGGATATCTATAATGCGATCAGAAGAGATGCACTGTTAGAAAACGTTACTGTTGATGAGAATGGCAAGATCGATTTCCATGATAAGTCCGTTACGGAAAATACGCGAGTATCTTATCCGATCTATCATATCGATAATATCGTTAAGCCGATCTCCAGTGCGCCAGCAGCCAAGAATGTCATCTTCCTGTCAGCAGATGCCTTTGGTGTATTACCACCGGTATCAATTCTTGATTCCGAGCAGACCAAGTATTACTTCCTGTCCGGCTTTACCGCAAAACTGGCCGGTACGGAAAGAGGTATCACAGAACCGACCCCGACTTTCTCGGCCTGTTTCGGTCAGGCGTTCCTGGAACTGCATCCGACAAAATATGGTCAGGAGTTAGTCAGGAAGATGGAAAAATCAGGAGCCAAGGCTTATCTTGTCAATACCGGCTGGAATGGCACAGGCAAGCGTATTTCCATTAAAGATACCAGAGGTATCATCGACGCGATCCTGAATGGTGCGATCAATAACTCACCGACCAAGAAGATCCCTTACTTCAACTTTGAAGTACCAACGGAACTTGAAGGTGTTGATCCTAATATCCTTGATCCGCGTGATACCTATGAAGATAGGAATGTCTGGGATGAAAAGGCCAAAGATCTGGCGAGCCGTTTCATCAAGAACTTCCACAAATATGAGAATACTGAAGAAGGCAGGAGACTGGTCAAGGCCGGTCCTCAGCTGTAAGGAGCAATATGGTTAGAATTGTTGAGACTTCGGTACGTGATGGTCATCAGTCGCTGTTTGCGACCAGAATGAATACCGAAGAAGTATTGAAACTCTGCAGCATCCTGGATAATGCCGGCTACCATGCGATAGAAGTATGGGGCGGGGCTACTTTTGATGCCTGCATGCGTTTCCTTAATGAAGATCCCTGGGACAGATTAAGAGCGGTCAGAGCTTTCTGTAAGAAGACGAAACTGCAGATGCTGTTCAGGGGACAGAATATCTTAGGCTATCGCCATTATTCGGATGATGTTGTCGATATGTTCTGCAAGAAGTCGATCGAAAACGGTATCGACATCATCAGAGTCTTTGATGCTTTGAATGATATCCGCAATCTATCACAGGCTGTAACTTCTACCAAGAAATATGGTGGCGAATGTCAGATCGCTTTATCCTATACAACTTCACCGGTCCATACGATCGATTATTATGTGTCTTTGGCAAAAGATGTCGAAAAGCTTGGTGCTGATTCATTATGTATCAAGGATATGGCCGGTGTTCTTTTACCGGAAGATGCGACAAAACTCGTTAGCGCGATCAAGAAAGAGATCTCCATTCCGCTGGAACTGCATTCCCATTGCACAGCCGGTGTCTGTGAAATGACATATATGGCAGCGATCAAGGCCGGTGTGGATATCGTTGATACTTCTTTATCACCTTTATCCAACGGAACAGCTCAGCCTTCGACTCAGGCTTTATGCAATGTATTGAAAGGTACGGAGTATGATCCGAAACTTGATCTGGATGTATTGCGCAGAGCTGAACCTTTAGCTACTGAGATCGTCAATAAATATGTAAGTAACGGTTTACTTAATACAAAGTCCTTTGAGATCAATCCGAGTATCCTGACTTATCAGGTACCCGGCGGCATGCTTTCAAACATGATCAAGCAGCTTACCGATCAGGGAGCGATGGATAAATACGAAGAAGTATTAAAGGAGATCCCGAAAGTCAGAAAGGATCTTGGCTATCCGCCGCTTGTAACACCGATGTCCCAGATGGTCGGTACCCAAGCGGTACTTAACATCCTGTCTGGTGAACGCTACAAGATGTGTGCCAAAGAGGTCAAGGATTATCTCCATGGCTTATATGGCAAGGCTCCGGCAGAAGTCGATCCTGAAGTCAGAAAGAAGATCATCGGTGATGATGAAGTCATTACCTGCCGTCCGGCCGATCTGTTGGAACCGGAGTTTGAGAAGCTGAAGGAGACATACAAGGGTATCGCCAAATCTGATGAGGATGTCCTCTCGCTGGCTTTATTTGAGAATGTAGCTAAAGACTTCTTAAGAAAGAAATACAATCTCGATAAGAAGGAAGCTGATGAATTTGAAATGTTTATTTAGGAGGCAAGATGGGATTCATAACTAATTATTCAGGCATCGTTGCCTTATTCGTATACGGTATACTTCTGGTTCTGTTATTATCTTTTACCAAAAAGAAAGAAGTAAAAACAGAAACTGAAGAAGTTAAACCGGTAAATACTGCAACGGTACGCACACCATTAGATCTTGAAGATGAAGATGCGACGGTTGCCTGCCTGGTGGCAGCGATCGAGTGCCGTGAAGAGTGTCACAGAAACGTGGCGATCAGAAATGTCAGGAGGATTGCTTAATGAAAGTCTATAAAGTTAAAGTCAACAACAAAGTCTATGAAGTTGAAGTTGAAGCTGTTGATGAAGTAAAGGGTTCGATCGAAACGCCGGCTGAACCGGTTAAAGCTGAAAAAGTCGTAAGTGAAGGAGCTAACAGTATCCTGGCTCCGATTGCCGGCAAGGTTCTGGAAATCAAAGTAAAACCTGGCGATATGGTCGCCAAGGGCCAGACGGTCGCGATCATCGAAGCGATGAAACTGGAAAATGAAATCCAGTCAGCTTTTGATGGCAAGGTCAAGGATATCGTTGTCGGACCGGGTGCTGATGTCCGCAACAAGGATGTCCTGATCGTTCTGGAATAAATGAAGGAATTATATTTTTCTGAACTGGATTCGACCAACACCTATCTCAAGGAACACTATGAAGAACTTGAAGACATGTGCTTTGTCCGGGCCGATTATCAGAGTGCAGGCAAGGGCAGGAATTCAAGAAAGTGGACAGCTGATAGAAATTCTAATCTGACTTTCTCATTATTGATAAAAAATGAAGAAGTCATCAGACGTTATAAAGCTTTATCAGTTCTCAGTGCCTACAGTGTTCTTGAAGTTCTTAAAGATTATGGGATAAATGATCTCATGATCAAATGGCCCAATGATGTCTATGTGTCAGTAAATAAAATCTGTGGGATCCTGCTGGAGAGTGTGGTCAGAGAAAGGATCGAATGTCTGATCATCGGGATCGGGATAAATGTGAATCAGGTAGAATTCAATGATTCATATTTCACAAAACCGACTTCGATGAAATTGTGCTTGAACAAATATATCGATCTGAATGAATTGAAGGATAGAATATATAAACAGCTTTCAGAAAATATTGAAGCTTTATTACTTGAACATGATTTTTATGAAGAGATCCGAGCCTTTGATTATCTGAAGGATAAAAAAGCTGAAGCATACCTTGATGGAAACAAAGAAGAAGTAGAAATCATCGGTATCGCAAATGATTATTCTTTGGAAGTAAAAACAAAGGATGGAATCAGAAAGATAGAGAGTGGAGAGATCACTTTCCACCAGGGGGTTTATCAATGAGTTTTTTATACGAAAATCTGTTTGCCTTGACCTGGCAGCAGGTGACTATGTGGGTGATCGGTGGGATACTGATCTATCTGGCCATAGCCAAAGAGATGGAGCCGTCATTACTGCTTCCGATCGGCTTTGGTGCGATTCTGGCCAATCTGCCTTTCTCCGGTGCCGTTAATCAGATCATCAACGGTATCTTCCAGGAAGGCCCTTTATCATCACTGTATGATGCCGGTATCGCCAATGAACTGTTCCCATTATTACTGTTTATTGGTATCGGTGCAATGTGTGACTTCGGTCCGTTACTTACCAATCCGGCTTTGATGATGTTTGGTGCAGCTGCGCAGTTCGGTATCTTCTTTACCTTCTGTCTGGCTTCGATGTTTTTCCCGGTCAATGATGCCGCTTCGATCGCCACAATCGGTGCTGCCGATGGTCCGACCGCAATCGTCGTTGCCCAGAAGTTACATTCCGCTTATCTTGGTCCGATCATGGTAGCGGCATATTCATATATGGCTTTAGTTCCGATCATTCAGCCTCCGGTCATCAAACTGCTGACGACCAAAAAGGAAAGACTGATCCGCATGGACTATGAACCAAAAGATGTTTCAAGAACGACCAGAATTCTGTTCCCGATCATCATCACGATCATTGCCGGTCTTATTTCTCCGGCATCCGTATCCCTTGTCGGTTTCCTGATGTTTGGTAACCTTCTGAAGGAATGTGGCGTGCTCAATGGCTTATCCGATACTGCTCAGGGCGCCATGGCCAATATGATCACTCTGTTACTGGGAATTACCGTTGCATCACAGATGCAGGCCGAAAACTTCTTGAGACTTGATACCCTGATGATCTTGGGTATGGGCTTATTTGCGTTCATCTTTGATACAGCAGGCGGTGTCATGTTTGCGAAACTGCTGAACCTCTTCCTCAAGAAGAAGGTCAATCCGATGATCGGTGCAGCCGGTATCTCGGCTTTCCCGATGTCCGGAAGAATCATTCATAAGATGGGTCTTGAAGAAGACAATCAGAACTTCCTGCTCATGCATTCAATGGGCGTTAACGTATCCGGACAGATCGCTTCGGTTATTGCCGGCGGTCTGATCATGTCATTCTTTATGTAGGAGGTGGAATCATGTATTTCAATCCCATGAATTTTGTAAACAATCTGATCTATATCGTTAAGGGAGAACTTGGCTTATTTGCGGCTTTAGGTCTTATTGCCTTATCAACGATCGTCCTTAATCATTTCTTTTCTGATTAAGATTTATTGATTAAATATCAGTTAAAAATGGCTTCTTTTGTCAAAAAAAGAGGCCATTTTTTGCGTTTTGGTTAGGAATTCAGTCTTTTTTTGGAAATAAAGATATAGAGGAGGATTTTTAGTTTATGAACACTAACATCAAACATAAAGATCGTTTGTTTATCTTTCTGTTTGGCAATGAATCGTTCAAACAGTGGACTCTGAATCTTTATAACGCTATTAATTGCAGTGATTACGATGATCCGGAAGCCATAAAGTTCAATACTTTGGATGATTTTCTGTATATGGGAATGAAGAATGATGTTTCATTCATCATCAACGGTCAGATTCACCTTTTTGAACACCAGAGCACTTTTAATCCGAATATGCCACTAAGGCAATTTCTGTATCTGGCTCATATCTATGAAGGTCATGTCCATGATGACAACAATTCGCTGTTTTCATCAGACCTGGTCGAATTACCAACACCAAAACTGTACGTATTTTATAATGGATCGGAACAGGAAGATGAGGAAAAGACCTTACTCCTTTCAGATTCGTTCAAAAGTGAAGGAGATGTGGAAGTCAGAGTCAAAATGGTCAATATTAATTATGGTCATAATGAGGAACTTTTGAATAAGTGTAAACAATTAGGAGAGTACAGCTGGTTCATTGCTGAAATAAGATATAACCAGAACGTTCAATTCATGAATCTGAGTGATGCGATTGACAGTGCTATAATGAAGATGCCAGATGATTTTTCAATCAAAACAGTTATTCTAAAACATCAGGTGGAGGTGAAGGGCATGTTATTTTCAGAAGCAGAAACAGAGTTTGAGATGAATAAACTGAAGAATCATTATGCAAGAGTTTATGCTGAAAAAGGATTAAAAGAAGGTCTTGAAAAAGGATTAAAAGAAGGTCTTGAAAAAGGCATGGAAAAAGGTCGTAAAGAAGAACATGAACGCATTAAATCTCTTTTACTTGAAAAAGGTGCTGATAAAGAAATAATTGATTTAATCGACAATGATTATTTAAAAAATAACAATCCTGATGAGTAGTTCATTTAGTTTTCTGAGTCAGAAACATTTTTAGAAACAAACAACCATTAAGTCTAAGAATAAGTGATGAGCGCATCACTTTTTAAAACAATTCTATTCCATTATCTTCCAGAGCTTTATAGAGTTTTGGCAGGATGGAGTTTCTGGCATCGCCATAGTCCCATAATGATCTGGTATAAATAGGGAAACACGCTTTGTAGCCTTCTTTGGTTATAGCTTTGATGACAAGCTTTGTTTCTCTTGTGTTATCGATCATCGGTTCGCTCTGGGCAATAGAGGAGATTATTTCCTGGGCTTTAAACAGATCGGTATTGCCTTTAAGATTGAGCTCGATTATCTCGGAATATTTGCCTGAAGACATGTCTTCAACAACAGCCGTATTCATAATCGTGTTAGGAATGATGATCTCCGTCTGTTCCTGGGTTAACAGGATAGTATGGCGGAAATTGATCTCTTTGACGATGCCGGATAATCCTCTTTCTTTGATGAAGATGATATCGCCGACTTTAAAAGGCTGATGGATCGCCAGGAAGAAACCGGCGATGTAGTTGCCGAAAGTGGTTTGGGCAGCAATACCAACAGCGATCGCAATGATCGAAGTGGCACCTAAGATCGTATTTCCTAATGAGCTTAAGGGTTTGACCTGTTTGAGGATGATCGTAAAGGCAACCACCCAGACAATTAATCTTACCGTCAGATAAAGATATTGGTTGGCAGTGATCCGGTCTTCGTATTTCTTGTTGAAGCGATCATTGAGAGTTTTAATGACCTTGTCTGCGATACAGGCCAGGATTATGGTTACGACGCTGCTTATGATAAAGAAGGTTATTCCGTTTTCAAAATAGTTTTCGATCATACTATTAGTATATCTTTTTTAAGTTATTATTGTTGTCTGTTTCATATTTGGCTTTGTGCTAAAATGGATTTTAGAATGAAGATTTTAAAAGACAAAAAAGGACGTATATCTCTGCTTGAACTGATAGTTATCATTTTACTGATCATAGAAGGTGCATATATGCTGACCAAAGGTTTTGGCTGGTATGCGGATAATGCTACGACCGGTGATGATAAGCTTTTAGTCAATACAGCTGATTCAACAGCCAGAGTTAATTCACTCAATGGTCAGTTCTGCCCGGTTTCCGACTGTGGCAGTCATGGTGACTGTATACATTTAAAGGGTGAATACTATATCGGTTATTTTGATTCCAAGACCCATCATATCGTTGGTTATGCGCCAAAGGGCTATAACCAGAATAATGAAATGATTATTGGGGAAGAAACATATTATGGTGCACCGGGAACAATGGTCATTGAGATCAGATGCAAAGACGGTGAAGTTTATTTACGTTGGGTAAAGGGCAGTTAAATGAACCTTGCTGATAATAATGTTCTTATTATCTATATAAGTATCGTTTTATTTGTTTTTGGCAGTGTCATTGGCAGTTTTATCAACTGCATGGCCGGTAGAATTGTGGCTGGTGAAGATTGGATAAAGGGCAAGAGCCATTGTGAACATTGTAATCATGAGCTTCAGGCTCTGGATCTGATCCCTGTGCTCAGTTATGTATTCTTAGGTGGCAAGTGCCGCTATTGCCATAAACATATTTCTATAAGGTATATGCTTGTGGAAATAGTTTTAGGTATCCTGTTTGTCTGGCGTTTTCTGGCTTTTAAGACTATTGATGGCATTCTGATCAGAGATCTGATCCTGATCGCCATTCTGCTTGGCCCGTCATTGGTAGATCTTGATTCCTATATCATCCCCGATGGTTTCATAATTGCTGGAATCATCAACTGGCTTCTTGGCGTATTGTTTGTTGCGGATAAGAAGACTTATTTCTTAAAAGGCATAATTGGTGGCCTTTTTATCGGTGGGATGATCTTGGCTTTGTCGCTGGTCATGGACAGGATTCTTAAAAAGGAAAGTCTGGGTGGCGGCGATGTCAAGCTACTGTTTATGGTTTGCCTTTATGTTGGAGCTTATGAAGGACTGCTTATTTTATTTCTTTCGTGTATAATAGGACTTTTGTTTGTGGTAATATTAAAAGAAAGAAAGATTGCTTTTGGTCCTTCTATTAGTATAGCGACCTTTTTGGTGTTGCTTTATGGGTATCATTTCATTGAGTGGTATCTGGGACTGTTTTAGGGAAAAATATGAAAGATATACTGGGGATTGAAATAGGTAACAAAACAATTAAGATCGCACAGTTGCACAGAGGAGTTTTGCGCAATTTTGTCGCGGTGAATCTGCCGGATAACGTTGTTATCGACAATGAATTGGTAGCTTTTGATGCGATGTCTGATATTCTCAAAGAGACAATCAGAGCCAATCATTTTTCTACCAAGAACTGTGCTCTTGTTTTATCAGAGTCTGATGTCTATCTGCGTCGTCTGACTTTGCCGGCGATGTCGGAAAAACAGCTGATGGTTAACCTTCCTTATGAGTTTAAAGATTATCTTTCCGAAGACAAGGATAAGTATCTTTATGATTACTCTATGATCAGACTTATCAAAGGTGAAGAAGAAAAGGTTACAGAGATGGAACTGCTTGGAGCAGTTGTTTCCAAGGAAAAAATAGAGAAATACGAACAGATGTTCAAAAGAGCCGGTCTTAAGCTGGTCAAAGCAGTACCTCGTGAAACAGCTTTGAGTTCTTTAGTTCAGGTTCTGAATAAGGATTCAGAGATCACTGAATTTGCGATCCTTGATCTTGGCTACAAGACCTCAAAAGTCGATATCTTCAAAGAAGGTGTCTATGAAGTTACCAGAACGATCGAACAGGGTGGAGAGACGGTGGAAAGGATCGTGGCGGATGTCCTGGATGTCGATGAACATGTCGCTTCACAATACCTTGAAATGAACAAGGATAATATTCAGGAAAACGAGAGATGTGTCGATGTCTATTCTTCGATCGCTACCGAGATCATGCGTGTCATGAACTACTATGCTTTTGAAAACAGAGATTCCAATCTGGAAACCATTTATTACTGCGGAGGCGGCAGTTATATCAAGCGCTATGTTGACGAGATAGCCTCAATGGTTTCTCTGAATCTTGAACCTTTATCGGTATTCGGACCGGAAGAGGATAAGGATGCTTACACAAGGGGCCCGGCTGCGATCGGGGCTTGTATCGAATAGGAGTTACTTATGGCTATAAATTTTAATAAAGAGATTGGCTTCAAAAGTAACAAGACCAGTTACCCAACTAAGACAACTATTAATTTTATAAGTAATAAACAGGCTAAGAACGATAAGATCGCTTTGATTGCTTTTGCTGTGTTCCTTCTGTGCCTGGCTGTTTTTGTCAAACTTGCGGTTTTAAATCCTCTGGCAAAAATCAGTGCCGCAGAAAAAAATTACCGGATCATGGAGGCTCAACTGGATTCTTATCGTGATCAGTTAAAGGATTATTCTGAAGTCGAGGCAACTTATAACGAGATGGTCGGAACCTTCCTGACGGATACCGAGCTTTCATACCTCAACAGATCAGCTATTATTGATATGATCAAGGACGACGTCATGAACTATGTTGATGTCAAGTCCTGGAACATCTCCAACAATACGATCAGGATCACTACTGGAAATACCACGATGGATACGGTTTCAAAGATCGTCAGTGTTTTAAATACCGATTCACGTAATTCATATGTCAATGTCACGACGACTAAGGCCGAAAAGGACAGCAATGATTACGTAGTTGCGAATATAGTTGTCACTTACAGCGGGGCAGGTGAGTAATATGGGACACAGATTTACTTTCAGAGAATCATTTTTACTGGTCATCTGCGCTTTGATCGGTTTGGGAATCTTCTACTATCAGTTTGCCTATAAGCATTTTCAGAGCGAGATGGCTTCATATGATGTTTCAAATATCGAATCTGAGGTCATGGTCTATCAGGCCAGACTGACCAAGAAGAAATCGATGCAGGAATATATCGATGCCAACAAAGGCAGAAAACTTGGCGAGATCGTCTTATATAATAATCTGGCTAATGAAATTTCTGAGATCGGTAGGATTTTTGATGGTGTCGATGATCTGTCTGTTTCCTGGTCTGATCCGACTTTGCTGGATACGATCGTAAGAAGAAACGCCAATATTTCTTTCTCAACGACAGGTTATACCAATGTGGTCGATCTTATTGAAAAACTGAATAATTCGACTTATCGCTGTCTGATATCTGATGTCTCAGTTACAGCTGACAAGAATGAGATTTTAAATGAAAATGCCTATATAAAGGCAAATATCAGGATTACTTTCTTTGAAAGAGTAGATGAGACCACCAATCTTGATGGTCTGACGATCCTGAACAGTTAATGAGGGGACATTATGAAGGCTAAAAGACTTGGAGATATTTTAGTTGAGTCCGGTCATCTGACCAATGAAGATATTGAACGTGCACTGACAATTCAGAAGGAAACGGGTAAACGATTGGGTGAAGTTCTGATTGATGAGAACTTCATTTCGGAAACGGAACTTATTGAATCGTTAAGGATGCAGCTCGGTATCGATTTTATTGATCTTACCAAAGCTAAGATCGATTCTTCTCTGACGACTCTTATTCCTAAAAACATAGCCAGACAGTATCGTCTGGTACCGGTGGATCTTAAGAATGATACGCTCCGTATCGCCATGGAAGACCCGCTTAATTTCCGGGCTGTTGAAGCTGTAAAGAATACTTCCCATAAGCGTGTTAACGTTATGATCGCTTATCGTGAAGCGATCGAAAGAGCCTTATCAGTTCTTTATGAAAACGAGGGTGCCAATGCGGCTATCCAGGAGATGAAACAGGAACAGGGCTTAGTCGATATCGAAGAAAGACAGGCTGAGGCTGATAATTCGTCGGCTCCGACTGTTAAATTGGTAAATTCGATCCTCGAAAGAGGTGTGGCGGAGAAAGCTTCCGATGTTCATATCGAACCAAGGGAAAACGAGATGGTCGTCCGTATAAGAGTCGATGGACGCCTGACGGAAATACTGCAGATCCCGAAGAATCTGCAAAGTGCCGTCATTTCCCGTCTCAAGGTCATGTCCAACATGAATGTCACGGAAAGAAGAGTGCCGCAGGATGGCCGTGCAATGATCCGTTCCAATGGCAAAGAGATCGACATGCGTGTCAATACCTTGCCTACCATCTATGGTGAAAAGATCGTTATCCGTTTCTTATGGCGTGATTCTACGACTCTTACCAGAAAAGGTATCGGTATTACGGATAAAGACGGTGAGAAGTTTGAACGTATTATCAAGAACTCCTCAGGTTTGATCCTGATCGTCGGCCCGACCGGTTCCGGTAAGACTTCGACCCTTTATACGATCATTCAGGAATTGAATCAGCCTGATGTCAATATGATCTCTCTGGAAGATCCTGTTGAGTATCAGATTGATGGTGTTACACAGGTTGCGATCAATGAAAAGATTGGTCTGACTTTTGCGGAAGCCTTAAGAGCCTGTTTGAGACAGGATCCGGATATTATTTGTGTCGGAGAAATCCGTGATGGAGAGACGGCGGAGATCGCTATGCGTGCTGCCATGACCGGTCACCTTGTCTTATCAACTTTACATACTGAAGATGCCGTAAGTGCGATAGACAGACTGAAGGATATGGGCGTTGAACCTTATCTGATCTCCGGATCTATTAGAGGTGTTATCTCACAGAGACTTGTAAGAAGGATCTGCCAGGATTGTAAAGTCGAAACGACTCCTGATCCGGTTACTGCTGACCTTGTCGGTATCAAGGATTATCAGAATTACAAATTCTATAAAGGTGCCGGCTGCCACAAATGTTTCAATTCAGGCTATAAAGGCCGTACGGGCGTTTTCGAGATCCTGACGCTGAATTCAGCGTTAAGGGATGCGATCAACTCCGGAATTCCTTCAAGTGAGCTTCGCAAGGTCATCAACCAGTCAGATTTTACGCCAATGATAGTTAACGCTCGTAATCTGGCTACTACAGGTATCACCACCCTTGAAGAGGTTCTGTCGGAAGTTGCGACAATTGAGTAATCATTAAAGGGCAGCAATGCCCTTTTAACTTAATTAGTTGTTTTGAATTTGAAGTAGCGAATTGTTTATAAGACCTTTTATGAAATTTAATTGTTGTTCTATATAATGAATTAAGAAAGTATGTCTTGTTTGTTAGAGTTCTGGAATAAGGGGAAAAAGAGTGTGCAAAATATTATTATCAATTAATCCTGAACACGTAAATAATATTTTGAATGGAAACAAAATTTATGAATTCCGCAAAACATCAGCAAAAATGCCTGTCGATAAACTGTTCATTTACTGTACAAAGCCTGTAAAGAAAGTTGTAGGTTTTGCAGAAGTTTCAGAGATAATCAATGGTAATCCTGAAGAAGTGTGGGACAAGACCAAAAACGGCGCCGGAATTTCTAAAAAATTCTATGATGACTATTATTTAGGGAGAAATAAGGCTGTAGCGTACAAGCTGAAGAAAGTGAATGCGTTTAAAGAACCAAAAGATTTGTCTTATTACGGAATACACAACGCTCCACAATCATATGTTTATATTGATTAGATAAGTAATATTTTATAGATTTAAGAGGTGATTTATGAAAAATATTGAAGAAATAGTTCGGATTGGCAATGAAAACGGAGCCAGTGATATTCATATCTCCATGGGTGTCCCTGTTCTGTTTCGAATCGATGGCGATTTGCAGAAACTTGATGATGAAGTATTGAGTTTTGCTGATTGTGAAGCAATAGGCCAAAGACTTGCGGGCGATCTTTTTGATCAGATGCGTCGAACAGGTGAATTGGACCTGGCAGAAACAATCTCTGAATCACGTGTGCGTATCAATCTGTATAGAACTAAAGGTGCTGTATCCGCTGCTTTGCGTATTCTGCATGATCACATTCCTGAACTGTCTTCTTTGGGACTTCCAAAAGTGGTCAGTGATTTCCCGACCTATAATAAAGGCATTATTCTGGTCACTGGTGAGACTGGTTCCGGTAAATCAACGACAATGGCTGCTATTCTTAATGAGATCAACCATACCAGAAGAGAACATATTATCACCCTGGAAGATCCTATCGAATATATCTATACCGATGATAAATGTCTGATTTCGCAAAGAGAGATTGGAAATGATACTGAATCATATGCCGAAGGCTTAAGAGCGATCTTAAGAGAAGATCCGGATGTCATTCTGATCGGTGAAATGAGAGACGGTGAAACTATTGAAACAGCTTTGACGGCTGCTGAAACAGGCCACTTGGTCTTTGCGACTTTGCATACCAATTCGGCTGTTGATTCCGTTGACCGTATCGTCGGCACTTTCCCGGCTGAGAAGCAGCATCAGATCCGTATCCAGCTGGCATCTACTTTGAAAGCTGTACTGTCTCAGCAATTATTGGTTAAAAAAGGCGGAAAAGGACGTGCAGCGGCTTGTGAATGTATGATCGTCACTCCGGCTATCCGCAACCAGATCAGAGAAGGTAACACTGCCCAGATGCAGTCATCATTGCTGTCAAGCGCCAATATCGGTTCTATTTCTATGGATAACTGTCTGATCCAGATGGTCAAGAACAATGTCATTGATGCTCAGACTGCAATAGATGCTGCAAATGATTCAGATTTTATCAAACAGAATGTTGGCGTAAGAGCATTCAAAACTTCTTCTTTCGAACCTAGGAGAACCATATGATCACTTATAAATATACTGCCATGTCAAAAGACGGTGCCAAAGTTTCCGGTGTTGTCAATGCAATAGATGAATATTCTGCCGTCGATCGTATAAAGGCTAAATATCCTGTTGTGGTCAAAGTTGAAGAAGTTAAAGACACTTTGTTCAACCGGATCATGAATTTTGAATTTGGTCCGAAGTTTGATGAAAAAGCCTTGTCAGTTATGTGCTCACAATTTTCGATTGTTTTGAACTCAGGAGTACCGATCGATACATGTCTGAATATGATCGCTGCGCAGACTAAAGATAAGAAACTGAAAAAAATGCTGGAAATGTCGGCTGAAGATGTTGCCCAGGGTACACCAATCGCTACTGCTTTTGAGAAAAACTATCCTGATCTTCCGATCACTTTTCTTGAAACGATCAGAGCAGGTGAGATTTCCGGTACATTAGGTGATTCTTTTGCTTCATTACAAACATTCTATGAACAGAGCTATCAGCTGAACCAGAAAGTCAAAGCAGCGATGTCGTATCCAATGTTTGTCTTAGGTGTCGGTGTCATCGTTCTGATCGTCATCATGGCTTTTGTCATGCCGACTTTTGTCTCAATGTTTGATGATCTGGGTGGTGAATTACCGGGTATAACCAAATTCCTTATTTCCATTACTGATTTCTTCCAGAAATACTGGTTGATCATGATCCTGGTAATAGTAGTTGGATTTATTATCTTCAAAGTATATACCGGCACGGATAAGGGCAAGGAACAGTGGGCAAAGTTTATGTTGAAGGCACCGATAATCGGTAATCTGAATACTTTACAGGGATCGACTGAATTTGCCTCAACAATGGCTACCTTACTGAAAGCCGGTCTTACTGTTGGAGATGCCTTGGAGGTAACGTCTAAAGTTATGTCTAACTATGTATTAAGTAAAGAAGTTCATTCAATGGTAGAAAAAATAGCAACTGGGCAAGAGCTAAGCAATGTCATGAGACAGAGTGAATACTTCCCACAGGTTTTGAAAGAAATGACGGGGGTCGGTGAAAAAACCGGTGAACTTGAATCAACTCTTGAAACAATTGCAGCCTACTACACCAACGAATATAATTATGCGGTTTCAGATGCAATAGCTAAACTTGAACCTGCTATGTTGATATTCCTGGCACTGTTTGCGGGTTTCATTGTTATTGCACTGTATCTGCCGATGTTTACGATGTACAGTTACATGTAATTGATCTGATAATTTTCTGAATAATAGTACGCTGTAAGCGTTTACGTTTTTTTCCAAAAAATATTGCAGTACCATATTTTTATGTGCTAAACTGTTTTTAAGCTATTATATTTAATTGCTTATATCATTTTTAGAAAGGAAATACTTTAATGAAAAAGTTAAACAACAAAAAAGGTTTTACCTTAGCTGAATTACTGATCGTTGTAGCTATCATCGCTGTATTAGTAGCTATCTCTATTCCAATCTTCTCAGCTCAGTTAGAAAAAGCCAGAGAAGCAACAGATTTAGCTAACGTTCGTAGCGCATATGCTGAATTGGTCGCTAATTATTTGACTGAGGGGGAAGCAGATTCTATTCATGTTGCAGCTCAACAGAAGCAGCCCGGTTGGCAGAATGGTAATGCCAGTGGTGGCAAAGCTTATATTGGAACTAGTTTGGATGGAGATGGAAGAATTTCTGTTCCGGCAAATACAGATGAGTATACAGTTAAAATTTCTGCTAGCGGAACTGTAACTGTAGAATAATAGTTTTATCTAATTGAATAAAAATACAGAAGGACGTTGCCCGTATTTTAAATGACAGGGCAACGTTTTTTATTTACAATTATTATGAAATGAAAACAAGAGTAAAGGATCTATTTTTATCGTATTTAATAGCTCTTCCGCTTGTTTTTGTTATGGTTTTTTTCGGATATCTGCCAATACGATATGATATAGTTTTACAGACAGATAATATAGTGGGAGAAGGCATTTGCCAATCCTTCATGTGCCCAAGTGGAACGTATATTGGCAAATATAGTGTTACTTTTTATTTTGGCAGTCAATTAAAAAAGGCAACTATAGTTGGATACCATTATGATGTTGACAGTATTCAATTGGTCAATTCTGATGTTACGGAATTTGAAATAACAGGAATAGATACTTATATCAAAGGAATTCATTTGAATCATTTTGATCCAACAGACATTTTGCCTGATGGGGAGGAAGTTATCGGAACCAAAGCCAAACTTTCATCTCGTGATGGCGTGCTTCATGTAGATGTTTTTGACCCTGATCAGGGGTCAACAATCGGTATTGGACAGAAGTTTGTTCCGACATGGTTCTGGATAGTTTATTCTGCGGGTATTTTTGTATTAAGCCTATTATTTTCTTTTTTATTGAATTATATATTTAGACGTTTACCTTCACTTAAATTTTCTGCTATGTGTCTGACATGCATTGGAGTGTCATATTTGGCAGGGTCTTATTTCTGTGGCAGTTTTCCTTTTGTTACCTATACTAAACTTTTATTAAATATTCTGTTTCTGTATTCACTTAGCTTATTGATCAATGCGGTTTCGTTGCCTTATTTAGGAACTCTTCTGACAATGGGCTTTACAGTTTTCTGGTATATTGCAAATTATTATGTAATTGCCTTGAGAAATAAGCCTATCATGCCGGCCGATCTGAAAGCAGCGGGGACAGCCGCTGAAGTTTTAGGTGGTTATACTTTCATACCAAGTTGGAAGATGATCCTTGGGCTGATTATAGTTCTGATCTATGCTGTTTTACTGATTTTGGTATGGAAACAGAATAAACCAACCGAAAAACAGCCATTAAAAACAAAGTTGATCAGACGAGGAGTTTCAGCGATTGTGGCAATAGCTCTATTTTTCTTTGGGGTAAACACAAATACTTTCAAATCGTTAAGCGATTTTGCCTGGGATGTAGTTCTGCTGAAGAGTTTTCATGAAGATGGCATGGTTCTGACTTATCTTAAGAGCGCATATAATTCAGATATAAAAAAGCCAGAAGGTTATTCTAAAGAGATCGTTGATAATTATCTGAAAGAATATCAGACTAAAGCAACTGATAATACAGCTGGAATTCAACCTGTTAATATTGTTATGGTAATGAATGAGGCCTTCTCTGATCTAAGAGATGTTGGTTTAAGTGAACAGATTGATGTCATGCCGTTTATTGATGATCTGAAGGAGAATACGATTGAGGGCAACTGCTATGTTTCGATATTTGGCGGAGGAACCTGCAATACCGAGTTCGAAGCTTTGACCGGCAACAGTCTGGCATTCTTTGGAAGTGGAGCCTATCCGTATACCGAGAATGTTACTGATCAGCTGTTTTCGCTGGCTGAATATTTCAGAAATATCGGTTATAGCACGACGTCTTTTCACGCCAACAACCCTCGCAACTGGAATCGTAATATTGTTTATCCGTATTTAGGATTTGAGACATTCTATAGTATCGAAGATTATAAAGAACATGGAGAAGTGGAATATCTTCATGATCTGCCGGCTGACATCTCTGACTACCTGTTTATAGAATCTGTGAATCAGCAGCAGAAAGGCCAGAAACAGTTTCTTTTTAATGTTACTATGCAGAATCATTCCGGTTATGAACGATGGCTGGATGTTGAAAAGGCAGAATCTGTTAAAGAATATGGAAGTCAATTGTATGAAGATACGCAGATATATCTGTCTCTGATCAAGGCTTCTGATGATGAAGTAAAACAGCTTGTAGAGTATTATCAGAGTGTTGAAGAGCCAACGATGATCATCTTTTTTGGTGACCATCAGCCTGGGCTGCCGGGTGTAGCAATTAATGAAATATATACCGGAGTTGAATCATATCTGGATTTCTATAAAACCAAATTCTTTATTTGGACTAACTACGAAAGTGAAGAGATTCATGATTACAAGATAAGTGCCAATTACTTGCCTTGGCTGATTCTTGAGCGCGGTAATTTCCAGCTGCCTCCTTTTGTTCAGATGCTTAAGGAAGTGTATTCTAAATATCCTGTTATTTCTTCGCAAGGCGTTATGGATTCGGAAGGAAATATATATACAGGAATAGCTGAGATTGAGGATGATCCTTTAATTAAAAAATATCAGTTTATACAGTATGCAAACCTTTTTAACGAGATAGATGAAGGTTGGTTTAAAATAAATTAACATACATATCAGCGCATATTATTGATTTCCTTTCGCGACAGTTATTGATAGCTTTTTGATTTCTTTTGTATAATAAGGATAGGTTTTTACGTGTTTTTTTGGCGTACAAACTTTTTGAGTATACGTAATGAAGAAAGCGGTTTCAGAAAAACTTAGATCGAATGAAGGTGCATCATTATTAATAGCTCTATTGCTGTTTTTGGTATGTGCTATTGTTTCTTCTGTAATATTGACGGCTGGAACAGCTGCTGCCGGGAGATTGAGCAAAAAAGCAGAACTTGATCAGAAATACTATCTGGTCAATTCCGCTGCTGAAATACTTGCTGAAGAGCTGGAAGGGAAGATGATCATCAAGGAAGAAAAGACTGATGAAGTTTCGGCGATCACTTATAAAGATATGAACGGCAATACGATAACAGCTGGTATTAATGACAGTCTGCTTTTTGATCTGGCAAGAGGAGATGACAACCTGAAAAATACAAAAACCATATATGTTTCTTATGATGGAAAGACGGTATATGCATATTATGATATCTCGGTTGATTCTAATGGCGAAGTAAAAATAAGTATTAGAGATATTAAAGAAAAGGGTGATGTGAACGCCTATACGGTTACATTGCTGTTTTCAGGCGATATAAATACTTCAACAGATGATACGAACAATTTAATAACCACCAGGTACAGATGGTTTCTCAAAGATATTCAAAAGGGTGAATGATGACTGAATTATTATTTAAGAAAATCAGGAATAACAATGGTGAAAGCATAGCTGAAACGCTGATAGCTTTGTTAGTCGCGGCATTAGGTCTGATTATTCTGGCTTCAGCGATCAATTCTACTTCCAGGATCATTACTTCCAGTAACAATAAGATCAAGGAATATAATGCGAAAGACTTGATTGTGGTTCAACAGGAAGTTGAAACAGATTCGAAAATAGGAGAGATATCATTTGATAATGAAAAAGTAACCAATGAATCCGATTCGCATAATATCAATATCTATGTTTTTGTGAATGATGTAATGAATAGCAATGAAGTCATTTCTTTTGTAAAAAAAGTTGGTGTTGGAGACTGATGATAAAGAACAAGCTTAACAGAAATGGTTTTTCTTTAGCAGAACTGTTGCTGGCAATAGCAATTATGCTTTTGGCGACCGCAATCGTGGCCGCCGGGATACCGGCTGCTGCCAATGCATATCGGAAGGTTGTAGATGTGGCAAATGCCCAGTTGCTTCTTACGACTACGGCAACCTGTCTTAGAGATGAACTTGATATGGCAACGGATGTGAATATAGACAAGTCCGGTAACACCACCACAATTGATTACTATGATGCCAATGGCTGGTACTGTGTCTTAGAAAGTACAGTGGATGGTGATGATGCTCAGTCAATCAGTGTTACAAAAAACTATGGCCCTTCAGAATCGGAGACCATGCTTCTTGTTTCTGATTCAGCTGCTTCAAAAAAGTTTGTTGTAGCCTTTTCGGGAGCAAGTAAGACTGATGATGTTGTAACGTTCAATAATATTAAAGTCTATAAGAAGAACAGCTCGGATACAACGACAGTTATTCCGGATGTTGAGCTGGAAGAGTATAAAGTCAGAATGATCATGAAAACTGCAGGTGGTAGTGATGAATAACTGTAGATCTAAACAGAAAAATAAAGGTTTCACTTTGGCTGAGTTAATGGCTGTTATAGCAATAATAGCTATTTTAGCCGCTTTGGGCTTTATTGCGATCAGCCATTATTGGCGAATTCTGAAACAGATGGAGTTTGATTCGATCGCAAAAGAGATCTTTATCTCCGCGCAGAATCATATATCCATGGTTGATAATGAGAGCTATTTAGGCAGTGAGGACTTTGGCACAGCTGAAATTTCAGGCGATGAGGAAGGCGTATTCTATTATGTTGTCGGCAGCAGTAAATCAATATTAAATGATAATAACTCATTATCATTAATGCTACCTTTTGCTTCAATTGATGAGACAGTCAGACAAGGTGGTTCTTATATTATCCGTTATCATAAACAGTCGGCAAGAATTCTGGATGTCTTTTATTCAAAGCCAAGTTCAAAATACGGTCATGAATTTAAAGAGGCAGAATATGATACTTTAATGAGCGGATATCGTGGCGATGATAATAAAAAGAAGAGAAGAGAATATACCGAAGATTCAGTTATCGGATATTATGGCGGAGAGGAAGCTAACACATTAAACTATATTGATGATCTTCCTGAACCGAAACTGATTATTGAAAATGCCGAAAGACTTAAGGTAAAGATCACAAATGCTGAAGCAATTATGGATAAATATCCTGATGCTAAACTCAGAATTGTTGTTACTGGTTTGAAAAGTGGTAAGAGCAGATATATCGATCTGGTGTTAAGTGGTGAGACAGAGTATGTCCTTGACAGTATTACAGAATCAGGAATGCACTTCTATGATCTTTTCTGCAATGGCGATTCCAGTAGTGATCATCCGGAAATAAAAGGAACGGATAATCTGATCCCCGGTGAAAATATCTCAGTACAGGCCAAGGTTTTTGTTGATAATAGTCTATGTAAATTAGCTTTCAGTGACAAAAAAGGAACAAACAGCATTTTTGGTGATGAGACCACTAATGCTAATGCTGAAATAAATAATATTCGTCATCTGGAAAATCTTGATCCGGAAGTATCGAAACTTGCGGTTAATACCATTACTTCTGCTGAACAGTCAGTTGATCTGGCGTGGGATGGTTTCCTGGAAAAAGTTGGTGGTACAAGTTCCCAGGTATATAAACCGGATGAGAAAGATGAAACAATGACGGATGCAGGAAAATATTACCCTGTACAGATGCCATCATATATCAATTCATATGATGGAAAGAATCATAAAATATCCAAGATAGATGCTTCTTCAACCGGGAACGTTGGCTTGTTTTCGACTGCCAATGGCAAAACCATCAAAGACCTGGAATTGCTCGATTTCAGGATCAATGCGATCGGTGATAATGGCTATGCCGGAGCTCTGGCAGGACGTGTATCAGAAACAGTGATTGAAAACGTGGCTGTTCATGACAGCACCGGTATTTCCAGGATCTCTGCTTCTACCGTGGCTGGCGGTCTGGTAGGTGAAGCCAGCAGTTCAAGTAATATCAATTCTTCGCTTGCTGCCGTAGTTGTTAATGGCGGATCCTATGCCGGCGGGCTGGTCGGAATAGCGGATAATACGGTCATTGACAGCTGTTATGCTGCCGGTCATACCGAAAACGGAAAATATAAACAGGACCAGATCGATGTAGTATCAACAGGCGGTTATGCAGGTGGACTGATTGGACAAAGCAAGAGCAGTACTGCTAAAAACAGCTATACAACCACTTCAGTCGATGGCAGATCTGGCGCCGGTGGTTTTGCCGGTACAGCTAGTGGCAAAAATAGTAATGAATCTTATTCCTTCATTAACTGTTATTCGGTCGGTTATGTCAAAATTTCAGATGATACGGTCACGAATAAAGGCGGTTTCATCGGTTTGGATCAATCAGCTACGTATTCTGATTGTACATATCTGGCGATCGCCAACAATTCGAAATTAAAGGCAGTCGGCAACAGGGAAGAAGCTACAGGAGTCAAAGCTGCTGATGTTGCTTCAGCTTCTCATGGTGCGGCATACTCTTACATTCATTTCATAAGCAGCAATACATCAAAGAATGATGCTTTGCCTTATGATTCAACCTTGCCTGAGAGCTATCATTATCAGAATATTGCCGAGCTGACTATGATCGAACCGTCCGGTTATGTGAAAACACATTACGGTGACTGGCCAATATATGAAACACTGGTTGTCAACGAGTGAAAAAAAGAATGAGAAGGGTTTTGTAAGGATAAGACTGCTTATTATATAATTAAAGGATAGGCAGAAGGGTAAAATGGATAGAATTAGATTATTAAAAATGATGAAAAAACATGAAGAAACAGTGGAAAAAACCATCCAACGTTTTTTCATGAGCTTTGTAACCTTTTTGCTTCTGATAAGCAATATTCCGGTTAATAATCTCTCAGCTCTCGAGAATAAGACTTTAACTTATGAGAATGAAGAATATACGGTCGTTTTAACTTATGATGAGGATTCCAAGATTCCGGATGGTTCAGTATTGAAAGTTGAACAGATCGATACTGAAACTGAGGATTACAGTGAATATGCAGCTAAGACGAAAGGCCTTCTGAAGTGGGAAAACGAAGATTTCAAGCTCTGTTCTTACTTACAGATTTCGATTCTTGATAAGGAAGGAAAAACTGTTATTCCTCAGAATAAAGTCAGCGTCAAGCTTGTTCTTGCTGAAGAAAAGGAAGATGAAGAAAAGGAATTAGTAATCGAGAGTTCGAATGTCATCGCTTTTAATGATGAGAATACTCTGATAAATGGTGTTACAGCCGATACGATCGTAAATGATGACGATGATATTTCTTTTGAATTCTCAAGTGATAGCAAAACTGAAACTTCTTTCCCTGTTGTTGCTCTTGCTCAGACGGTCAAGGAAAAGGTGATCAAAGCTTCAGATGATAATTCGTATGTCGTTCAGGCTTCTTATGATGCTGATTCCGGTATTCCTTTGGATGCGGAAATGATTGTTTCGGAGATCAGAGAAGACGATAGCGATTATGATACTTATGTAGAAAAATCAGTTGATAAACTGTGTGATACAAATGATAACGTCCTTCTGGCAAAGGCTTTTGATATCAGCTTTATAGATCCTGAAACAGGAGAAGAATATCAGCCTTCCGGAGATGTTTCTATATCAATCAAGCTGTTGAATGAGGACTTTGGTCAGTACGATAATCTTGATATCGTTCACATTCATGGTGATGAAAATGATCAGGTCGATGTTATTGAATCGGATATCGAAGACGATACAGTCAAATTTGTTACAGACGGCTTGTCTGTTTTTGTGGTTTTTGCCTATACCGTAAGTTCGGAAACAAAAGAGTACGCGTTCAAGTTAGAAGGCGATACTTCAACTATCCTTTTAAGTAATCTGCTCACAGAATTGAATATTTCAGATTTTAATACCAGCGATGTTAGCACTGTTACATCAGATTTAGATCTTATTGTTATTGAGAAGATTCAAGATAGTGATGATTGGCAACTCAGTTTTTCTGAAACGTTTAATGCTGTTGGTACATTGACCCTCACGTTAAGTAATAACCAGGTAGTTAAGATTTCAGTGAGCTACGCGGATAAACTTACTCCTGAAGTGACTGCTCCTGAGGCTTTGAATCCTGTTTATAACGGTGAAGCTCAGGCTTTAGTAAGCGCCGGTTCTACAAGTGGCGGCATGCTTGTGTACAGTTTGAGTGAAGATGGAGATTACTCGGCAAACATTCCTGTTGCTATATTACCGGATGAATACACGATCTACTATAAAGTTATAGGTGATGAAGATTACTATGATGTAGCAGTTAAAAGTGTTACTTCTACGATCAGTAAACGACCCGTCACTGTTACAGCTAACGATAATTCTAAACAATTTAATGGTGATGAACCGGAGCTTAGCGCTGAGGTTGCTGGTCTGATCGGCAGTGATACCATTGTCTACAGTCTGAGCCGTAGAGAAGGTGAAAATGTTGGAACTTACACCATTACACCTAGCGGAGATGAGGAACAGGGCAATTATCTTGTTTCGTATATTCCGGGAACTTTTACTATTACAGCAATTCCAGTTACACTCACCGCCAAGAGCGGCTGGCGAAACTATGATGGAAGTGAGAAAACATTAAGCGGTTTTACTTCCAGTGTAGAAGGTCTGACTTTCCCAAATACCGTTCGTGCTGAAGGCAGTGGGACTGCAATTGGAAGCTATGAAGTAACATTCTCCGGTGTAATACTCGGTACGACTACTGATAGCACAGGTAATTATGTTGTGTCTGAAACAGCTGATGGTGTTCTTCAAATTGATGAATTTCTTTCCAAGGAAATGATTGATATTGATGGCAGCTGGGCAACCTGGCAGATTGATGTCAATTCAAAACTTCTTAAGCTTAATGATGGTAATCCATTAACTCTTAATGATACTTTTACCTCTAATCAGTCAATAGATTATTCAAGTATTCAGGTAACCAGTGGTGTTACTTATGATTACCGGGGATCGACCGGAACTTTTGTCATTCCTGATGAAACAAAGGTCACGATTTCTTATCGCACCAGAATTGCGGCTAATGCCGGTGAAGTGGCTGATTTCGGAAATACTGCTTTACTGAAAGATTCTGATGGTGAAATTGACCATATTACAACAGATGAGAGTCATGTCATATATCCTAGCGCCTCTGATGTTGCCGGTAATACTGGCAAATACATGGTTAAGTTGTATGTCTATGGTGATGCCAATATGCAGACCGGCATTTCTGGTGCACAATTCATTCTTTTGGATGCCAACAAACGTCCGTTGTCTTTCAAAAAAGGTGACAATACAGGTGAAGGCGTTACTTTTACAACCAATGAAAACGGATGGGTAAATATCGAACTTAATGAAGAAGAAGGCGATGTTGCCATTGAAAAGAATACAGCTTATTATCTGGAAATGATCAAGACTCCGGAAGGATATAAACGGGATAGCACCCTCTATAACTTTATGATCACTGATGATCCGAGCTACAATTCCGGTGGAGTTTGGACTTATTACAACGGAGATACAATAAAAGTTCGTCTATATGCTGAAGAAGCTAGTTTAAATGTCTCAATACGTTTTTCCGGGAACTACAGTTTAAGAACCGACCAGCAGAATAATATAATAGCTGTTCTGCAGAAGAGAAACAACAGTACTGGTGCGTGGGAAGAATTAGAACGTCATCCTTATTCTGATTTCGTTAATGGCAGCTTAACCTTTTCTTACGGCACAGAAGATAATCCTTTTGAAGTCGGTCAGAGATATAGAGTGATTGAAGAAAATCAGATACCTTGGGATATCGGTGAAGGTGTTATTGCCAGTGCAACTTATTATCTGATCGTTGGTTCTGGAGACTCAGAAAATGATGACAAGCCAATGGAATTCACGGTTACAAATGAAAACCTTGGCAGCAGTTTCAATATTGTCATTGATAATGAATATGAAGAACCAAAACTGACTATCACCAAGATGAATAAATCAACCGGAGAAACTCTTTCCGGTGCTGTATTTACGGTTAAAAAAGCAAAAAATGATCAATCAGTAGCCAGTTATACTACTGGTGATGACGGCCTGGTGGTAATCAGCAGCAGTGCTTCTTATTTTGAATCAGAAGTTCTTTACTATGTTGAAGAAACAACGGCTCCAGAGCATTATCTGTTGCCCAGTAATCCATTAAAGACCTATTTCTATTTCTGCAATGATGCAGAACTGATTCCAAGCATCCTGGCTGATTTGCCGGAAGGCGAAACGGCAGTCAATCTGACAGAAACATACGAAAGCCTTTCTCTTGATAACCAGAAAGAAACTATTACGATCCCGGTTATGAAGACCTGGCAGGGAAACAGATGGCCTGGCAATGTTCAAGAGGTAGTAGTCGGTTTGTATATGTCTGTTAATGGAGCAGATCCGGTTCCTGTTTTAGATTCAGAAAATGAACCTCTGACTATTTCATTGACCAGCTATGCTCCATATAACAATAAGGCATTTACTGATCTCCCGACCAGAGATGATCAGAATAATCAGATCACTTATTCAATCAAGGAAGAACATGTTTATATAGCCGGGGATACCGATATTATTTCTGACTATACACAGGAATATGGTGTTTCTGATGCTGGCGTTTATATTGTCCGCAATAAACAGGCAACTTCATTAACGGTCGAAAAATACTGGTACGATTATGATGGTGATCTCGTTACCGATGAATCTGTTTTAGCTCAGCAGTCAACTGTGACTTTTGATGTTTACCGCTCAACAGAGATGATACCTGAAGGAATCCGTGAAGGAAATGTCACTCGTGAAGAGATGGAAACTTTTGTAAGCAGTCTCAGAAAAGTTCGCAGCAATCTCAGCTTCGGCAAAGAACAGAACTGGACAATGACGATTAATGATCTCGATAAAAAGGATAATTATGAGAATCCATATTACTATTATGTTTTTGAAAATATTCCTTCTTTCGGTGATGAAACATATGTTCCAGATGAGGATAATAAACAGATTTCCATAAAGAATAGTATTGCTCCAGAAACGGTACAGTTAACAGTCAGCAAAGAAGTTAAAGACGATGAACGTCATGAATCCCATATAACTCCTTTCCCTTTCACCCTGCTTCTTGAGAAAGGCGATAATCCTATCAGAAGCTATACTGTTGGAGAATCTTTAACAACAGACTGGAACGGCGAAGTGGATTTTGGAGTTAAGGATCTCGATTCAATCGTTCTAACTGTTCCGGTTGGTGTAACAGTGACTATAACCGAGAATTTTAATCCGGAATATGAAGTCACTACAGAATCTCAGACCACGGATATTGATACCGAAAGTGGCCGTGTATTTAAATATGATACAACAGCTCAGACCAATGTTAGTGTAAACTTTGTTAACACTTTAAAGGTTATTTGTAAGGTTGAATTTGAAAACAACGAAGGCGTATTACAAACAAAACTGTTTGAATCGCTGAAAAGTGCACTTCAGTTTATACGTAATTTCTCCGAAAACTTCCATGGTGAAGCAACAATTCAGATGCTGGTTGACTATAATATGCCATCAACTGACAGTTTTGTTGTTGAAGAAGGAGAAAAAATCACTTTAACTACAGCTGCAACTTCTGGGACAGATTTTCCATTTGTTACTGATAGAACTGACAATACAGATACAGCTATTATTACCAGATATAATTCTGGGGGAAGTCTTTTCACCAATAATGGCAATCTGATTTTGGAAAATGTATGGCTGGATGGTGCTAAAGATTCCTGTACAGCGAACGCTAATGGAGGCTTAATCTATAACACTGGTTCTTTAAGCCTTAATCAGAATGTGTATCTTCAGAATTCGAAGAGTAGTGGAAAGGGTGGCGCAATTTATAGTACTGGCGTAGTAAATATGGTCAGTAATACCGAAATAAACAGTAACACGGCAGCAAGCGGTTCCGCTATTTATCTTGCTGGCGGTACTTTGAATATGAGTGGTGGAAGCATCAGAAATAATATCAGTACAAATGATGGCGCGGTTACTGTCGAAGATACTGCTTGTGTTATCAATCTTTATGGATCTCCGGTTATTTTCGATAACACAAATGCTTCTGGCTCTGCTGCAAACATCTATCTTGGTGCTGATAGTGATAATATTATCAACGTTATTTCTCCTGGCCTTCAGGCTGATGCTCTGATCGGTGTTTGGGGAATGGAATCGCATCGTGAGATAGGTGAACAGTTCGCCAGTTCTGAATATGAAATTACAGCAAATCTTAATCGCTTTGTAAATGACCTTTATGATTATCGCGGCAAACTCAAAGAAGGTACTTCAACCAATATCGTTTGGGATGGTTTATATTTAAAGATCAAAAAAGTGGCTGATTCAGCTGGTGCTAATCCAAATGATACGTTCACGATTACCCTGACTTCAGCATCAATTCGTAAGAGCACTTATACAATTGATGGTTCCGTTAACTATGTAGTAACTCCTTCTAGATCAAACAAACCTGGTTCAATTGTCTTTTATAATGTTAAAGCAAATGATGAAATAACTATCACTCCATTACCGGTTGGTACTTATACAATCAGTGAAGCTGATTCTAATTATGACCCAGATTATACAGCAATAAACAAAGATATTTCTCAACAGGTCGATGTAAGTGAAGAAGGTGTGTTTGCGTTGGATGGCAACACGGAACTTACTGCAACCAATACAAGAAGGCTTTCCGCAGTTACATTAAGCAAGTCACTGGTTGACAGATTACTTGGAAGCGAAGAATCTAAGGAATTTAGCTTCGACTTAAAATTGACAGATACTGATGGAACAGCTGTATCTGGTTTCGAGCTTAAAGAAGGGTTAGTAACTGATTCAGATGGAGTCGCGTCTGTTAATATATCGCCAATAAATTATGATTCCAGTGGTTTTGACTTTGTTGCTCCGGTTGGTGCTAAATTGGAAATAACTGAAGTCGATGATGAAAACTATCGCATTACCGCTTCTGCGGTCACAAAACAAGGCTCAGAAACAATAGATGATCTGGATACCGAGCATGACAATATATTCAGTTTTATAGTTGCTGATGATGGAGCAAACATCAATTTTGATAACGTGCGTAAACTTGCCGAAATCGTTTTGTGTAAAGAACTTGAAAATAAAGTATCGAATATTGAACCTTTCGAGTTTACGATTACTCTGACACGTGAAGATGGCAACCCGGCAAGTAATTATGTTCTTAATGATGATGATCCGGACAATCCAATTGTGACTGACAACAACGGTCAAGTTAAAATCACTTTTGATTTTGAACAAGGGGAGAGTTCCCGTGAAACAAAATTATATTTACCGGAAGGAACAAAATTAAAGGTCGAAGAAACCGTAGTAAAAAAGACTATTGATGATACAGATAAATCGATCTATGATACCACTTATTCTTTAAATGGCGGATCTCCTGTAAGGGGTTCTAATGTAACTGTTTCAGAAGTTAAAGATACTGATAGCAGCATAGTTTTTAAGAACGTCAGAAAGACACAAACTATTACTGTTAAAAACACCGTCAGCGGCTATTCTGGTAATGTGGTTCCATTTGCTTTCACTGCAACAATTGACGGGGGAGATAATGACTACAATGTTCATGATTTTGTTAATGGTGTACAGACATTTGAACTTACAACCGGCCAAAGCAAGACTTTAACCGTTCCGTATGGTTCGACACTAAAGGTAGCAGAACAATTTGTTATTGGCTATGATACCACAGTTAAACGTGGCAGTGCTGCAGCTCAAACTAAGCTTTACGAAGAATTTGTTGTAAGTAAAAATGAAACTTTGAATTTTACTAACTCTCAGCTAATCGGGTTAGTAATAGAAAATAAAACTTCATC
>JAFRJA010000110.1 GCA_017432545.1 Erysipelotrichaceae bacterium | reverse complement strand
GAGGAATCGCATTGAACTTCATGCCGCCATTGAGATCAACCAGACGGAAGTCTTTGAATATCTGATTAAGTTTATAAGCGACTCTGGCTCCGATAATGATCGCATTGCCTCTTTCCAGATGGATCAGACCGCCGGAATGACCACCCTGCAGACCTCTGATCTGTAAACAGTAGATAGGATCTGAACACGGTTCATAATTGAGCTTTCTTTTCATTTCTGCTCGGGCTCCGCCGGCTGAACTGACTGTCGTCCGGACCTCACCGCCGGAATCAAGATTGATGTAACGCTTGGCATGGAAATAGTCTTTCTTTAAAGCGATCGCTCCAAACAGTCCGATCTCTTCCATAACCGTAAAGACACATTGTAATTCCGGATGAGCGATCGTATCATCATCGAGTATCACCAGCATGTATGCGATACCGGTCCCATCATCTGCGCCTAAAGTCGTACCCTTGGCTTTAAGCCAGCCTTCTTCGTCCACATAAAGATCGATCGGATCTTTAAAGAAGTCATGTTCGATATCCTTGTTTTTCTCACAGACCATATCCATATGGCCCTGAAGGATTACCGGTTCTGCATCCTCATATCCCTTTGAAGCCGGCTTGTTGACGATGACATTATAGACATCATCCTGGATGTAATCATAGCCATGAGCCTTGGCAAACTCTACGACGTAGTCACTGATCGCCTTCTCATTGCGGCTTCCTCTGGGAATATCCGAGATCTGTTTAAAGTAATAGTTTATCTTTTTATTGAGATCAAACTTCATAGTGTTATCCCCCCTTCACTACTTAAAGATTATAACAAAGTCCTCACATCTGATTATCTTTATTACCTGTTAATGAATATTTTCCTAAAAGAACATCACTTTTTTGAAGGAGTCAAAGAAATTGCCGAGGTTGGATAATGGTGTTAATGATCAACTACAGAAGAAATAAAGATAACAGCTTGCTGATATATTCCAATCGCGAAGTCAACAAAGAACTTTTGGATATTCTTGATTACGCTTTTACCCTGGTCTTTAAGAACAGTAAAGATGAGTGTCTCGAGTATCTTTTGGATAATTACCGCTCAGTTGCCGCAATCCTTATCGACATCGATATTATCCGCTTTGATAATTATGCATTCACCGAACAGTTAAGCAAAGATCCGCTTTATCTGTCGATCCCGATCTTGGCTTTAACGGATAAAAAGATCGAAGAAGAAGATCTTGATTTTTTGATCCATGGCGTATCAGAGGTCCTCAACCCGCCTTATCTGCCTTTACTGGTATTCAGAAGGATCTTCTCTTCAGTAAGAGCCAAAGACTCTCTGTCTTTCCATGAGATCAAAAAGATCCTGAAGCAGCTTCCTTCCAATATCTGTCTCAAAGATGATCAGGGAAGGTATATCTTTGCGACCCATTATTGGCATCACATCGATCACAGCGATGATCAGAGCTTTACGATCAGAGGCAAGACCGACCTTGATGTAAGAAAGAATAAAGAAAACGCCATGAAAGCCTATCTTTCTGATCAACAACTGCTTAAATCGGGAAAAGGCACAAGATATATCATCAAAGAGGAAGAAGACGGGATCGTTGAATATCTGGAACTGATAAAAGAACCGACATATGATGCACAAGGAAAAGTCAACGGTATCATCTCTTTGATCAACGACATCACTGATGTTGAACTGCTCAGACAGGAACTGGAAAAACTTTCCGCGACCGATCAGCTTACGGGGCTTTATAACCGTTCCGCAACCGTGGATAAGATCAATGAGATAATCGCTAAGGGTAAAGAGAACTGTGCTTTAATGATGATCGATATCGATAAGTTCAAATCCATCAACGATTCCTTCGGCCATATCGCCGGTGATGAAGTGTTAAAAGCCATGGGTTCTATTCTTCATGACTCCACCAAAGGCATGGATGTAGCCGGAAGACTCGGTGGGGATGAATTCGTCATCTTCTTAAGAGAAGTATCTGATGAAAAGATGATCGAGCATCTGGCAAACAATCTGATCAGTAAAGTTGAAAATACGATTTTTTACAATAATCCGGACATTGTCGTTTCTTTATCTATTGGTATTGCGAAATACCCAGAACATGGAAACAACTTTGAAGAACTGTATCATAAAGCCGATGAAGCACTTTATTATGCAAAAGGCAATGGAAAAGGATCCTACCGGATCTGTGATTTTAAGAGTTGATCACTGACAAATAATGACACCGGTCATCGGAGGCTGATAATAACGGATCACTCCTTCATCAGCTTTCTTTTCCGGTTCTGTTTCTTTCTCTTCTTCTTTTTTCTCTTCTTTATAAATTCTGCTTACTACAAAACTCAGATCATTAACCTTACCTTCTTCGGAAACGGTTTTTAATTCACGATTAATCGTTTCCTTATTCCAGGTCAGATAAGAATAGTGTTTATGACCATTCAAAGAATCAGTGATATAACCTGCTGAAGCATAATTGAATTCCAGAACAATATCCCTGGTTTCGCCTTCGCCACCCTTTCTGGTTTTCGGTTCAACAGTTGCGGTGATCGTATCGTCTTTCAGTTTTACAAATTCTGTTTCACCTCTGGTATGATCGTGACCGAACATGAGCAAGAGGTCCATATTCAGATCTTGTACATATCTGTTCAGCAGTTCCACGATCTGGTCAGACTGTCTGATCGAATACGAATCATCGCCGTTCCATTCTCTCTTTACTCCGGCGCTCTTGGAATCTTCATCGACACCTACCGCATGCAAGCCGGCATGTGTTGAGACCAAAACCAGTTCACCATTATAGTTTGAAGCGATCGATTCTAAAGCCGTCTTGAGATGTTCATAGACTGTACCGGTACTGTTTTCATCTCCATAAGCCAGCTTGCTGCTGTCGGGCTGACCGTTGGTCGATTGATCATAGGCCCCCTGAGAACCGATGTCTTCAAAGTTGACACCGATGACGATCAGACCGTCTTCAATACTATTCGAACTGTCGGCATTGTTCTGATAGGAATCAGAACGTGTATCAAAGATGATACCGGTACCGGAGATGGAATTATCCAGATCATAATAGTCTTTATCTACCATGCCCAGATCTGCTTCCTTATTGGCGTTAGTGTAACCAGTCGCATAACCGTTGTCATGGTTGCCTGATACCCATACCGTATCGATATCCCCTAACTGCAGCTTGATACGGTTGATCATCGTATCTATGCAGCGTTCGATGTATTCTTCGTTATAACCGGCCACATGAGAATTGTTGTAGTCACCGGTCGCTACGACCAAAGAAGGCAATTGGCCTTCATTCTCTTTCATCAGATCATCCAGAGCCGTTCCGATATTATCCCATTTCTCGTGAAGGTCAGAGAAAGTCATCAGTGAATTTGTCTCAAAACCTCTGGTGATTACAAAGTTATTCGTATAGGAATCGACCTTGTGCTTTTCTTCCCCTTCCAGGACATATACTTCACAATAGATCGGATACACACCATATTCCTTATCTACAAGACTGTCGATCGTTATTTCACTGCTTGCCTGTTTATTTTCATCGATTGGGATCTCTATTGTTTCACCATATTTCTCTCCATTCACATACCATTGAAAGAACAGAGAAGTGCTTTCGTCACTGGCTTTCGCCGTGATACTTACCTTTGGAGCGCTGTAGCCGCTTCCTTCCATGACATAGGATAGAACATCCATCTGCCTGGTGATGACCGGGGCTTTTTCATCAACGACCGGTCCCGGTCCTGGACCGGGTGACCTTGATGGTTTTTCATTGGAAGAATAGATCTGTGCATTGCCGGTTGATGGCCTTTCGCTTGTTACCGCAAAGTTTCCTTCATTCAGGATCAGATAAACTGTTTCAGAATCATCCTTATAGGCCATGACATGACCTTTTGAAACTTCCAGCGGCTGTTCATTTTCATCGTTTAGCGTATCGGTTATTTCTTCATAGATAAAGACCTTACCAGGTTTATCTTCTGATAAGACCAGACTTCCCTCACTGATATCCAGATACTGACTGGTTGAAGGTCTGTCTTCTCTTTTCAGATAGAAGCCGTTTTCAACTGTTTCCACTTCAAAATAGAAATGACTGGTGACCTTTAATTTTCCTTCCTCGTTTATTGAAGCATCTTCGATATCTATCCCGGAACGGGAAATACCTATCGTTTTTGAATCAATGGTAAAAGCAATATAAGTCTGACTTCCGACTTCATCATTTGGGCTGTAGTAGACTTCTTCATCAGCGAAAATGGTGAAAGATGTATTAAAAAACAGGAAAACACTGATGAAGATCAGCGTCAGTTTCCTTATTCTGTTTCTGTTTTCTTTAAAAGACATTTACTTTTTATCTAATTGCGCTCTTCGTCTGGCGATAAACTTTTCAAACTGCAGCTTGATCAAAGCAGCCACCGGTACCGCTATCAGCATTCCCACGATACCGCCGATCTGGCCGCCCGCAATAATAGCCACCAGTACCAGTACCGGATGGATCTCAACATTGCTGGAGAGAAGCTTCGGGTTGATGATGTTACCATCGATCGTCATTACCAGTAATAATACAGCACCACCCAGCGCCAGATGAAGCAGGTTCCCTTCCGAGAGACAGACGATCACCAGTGAGGCAAAACCGACGACCGGTCCTACATAGGGGATCAGATTGCCGAAACCGGAAAGTAAACCGATAACTACGGCATACGGTACGCCGATGATCAGCAAGGAGATCGTTATCATTATGCCTACTAACAGCGCATCGATCGCCTGACCTCTGATATAACCTGAGAACACCCTATCCGCATCAGCCGCCAGTTCGTTCAGCTTGTTTCTGGTCTCTTCCTTCACGAAAAGATCCAGGATCGCTGACCAGTATTCCCTGATCTTGAAATCAAGCAGAAAGTAGATCGCAAAGATATTCGCAAACAGTAAGGTCGAAGCACCGGAAGAGATGTTGTTGAAGATCTTGGAGATATTTCCGCCGAGCTTGCCCAGATTGATATTGTATTCAGCCAGTTTATTTTCGACGACTTCCCAGAACTTGGAGAAATCCGTTTCCAGCGACTTCACATAGGCTATCAAATTGTTGAAATCAATATTGGAAACACTGCTGGTCACGGTAAAGACCAGGGTAGTCAGGATCAGTAAGATTACGGCGATTATGATCACAAAAGTCAGAGCTACCGCAAAAGGACGGCGTTTGGCCGGGTCGACTTTGCTGAAAACTTTTCTTTCAAATAATTCGACCAGCGGTGTAAACAGATAAGCCAGAACGATACCTAAGATCAATGGCGTCAGGATCGAGCCGATAAAGGAAAAGGTCGGTCCTACTGTTTTTGACAGATAGTAAGTGATCAGACCTAATATAAAGGTCAGAGTCAGGGTCTTTATCGTATACAGACAGATTTTTGAATATTTTTTATCATAGAATTTTTCAAACAGCTTCATATCGCCCACCTTTAGTTAAGGATTATATCATCCCTGTCTTCTTCATCCATATCCATGAAACGCAGATAGAAATCATCAAGATTCTTATCGCCGAGTTCAAAGGAACAATTGACTTCATATAATGCACACAGATCATCCAAGGCTTTAACGGCAAATTCGTTATTGAAGACCAGGGAAGAAGGTCTGATGTTTTTATCTTCCAGGATCTTCACGATCCGGTTTTTCATACCCTTGAGTTCATCTTCTTTGCACAGATCATAGCCGATAAAGAGATCTTTATTGCGATCATAGATGATGCCCATATAGGAACGCTTCTCTTCTTCAAATACCGCTACCGAATAGATGCCGATACTCAGATCTGCTTCTTCTGTTGCTCTGACATCCACATAATCGATCTCTTCATCTTCATAAGGCAGAACGGCCCCACCCAGTTTATTATCCCTGTAGGCACCCATCTGTACACCTTTTTTATCAAGATAGAGCTGTACGATATGATTGTTGTCGCCTTCAACACACAGGTCACCGATCGCTCCCCCGATGATGGTGTAGATCTTGTTCAAAGAATCCAGTACGGCTCCAATCATATCGAGATCCTTCTTTTCACTCAATATCGCCTTTTTTACGGGATCGATATGGAAGATCAGCGGTTTTTCCGGCAGTTTCTTATGCTTCAGCATCACTCTTAATTCCGGGGAAATAAATCCTTCCGGATCATCGACCGCGATCTCATTGAAATCGATACGGGAAGCGATATCGGGATAGGAGCCTTCCGGAGAAGTCATGAAGTGAATGTTGTATTCCATATTATGACGATCACCATAGAAGATGATGTCACGATCATTGTTGTAATAACCCAATAACTGTAAATAGATCTCCTTGCCGTTTATGATCAGTTCAATGATATTATCGGAACAGAACTGGGAAAACAGCGGTGTTCTGGCCAGTTTGTTTACGAGCACCAGGCACTGTTCATAGGTATATGAACCGAAACTCAGCGGTTTCTTCGGCTTTTCGATCTTATCATCAGAATGTTCTTCTTCCTTGAAGACCTTTTCAGCCGTTTCCCGAAGTCCGTTAAATGAATAACCGCCGAATATGCCTCTAGGCAGATCGGCCGTCATATCATCCATCAGAGTCAGCAGTTTCTTTTCATCGAATTTGCCTTTGACTACCTTATGCATCAGAGGAATGATGCCGTCATTGTCATAAAGCCTGCTTATCACAAAGATAATTTCATTAAGAATTTCCCTGCCTGTTTCAGGTTCTTTATATTCTAAAGACAGCACATAATCTTTCAGGTCATCAAAACGCTTATTGTTTCTGATGTCATAGATCTCTGCGTAATTTAACAGTTCTTCCGGATCATCAAATTCCCTGTGCAGATCCAATTCCCTGATCATTGTTCCTTCCGTCAGTTTCTTTAAAGACTTGAGTTCTTCATCCGAAAATAAAGAAGCCTCTTCATCTTTGGAGATATAAAAGAATTCTTTTTCTTCCATCGTAAAGATGAAATCAAAGAGATCCTTTTCATCCAGAAGTTTATACTCTTTTGGAAAATACAAAGCGAAATCATCCACCAGATCATCTAGATCAATCGGGCCATAGACCGTGACCAAAGCCATGATGATATCTCTGATGCGATAGACCTGTTCAGCAGTCAGGTTTTCGATTTTATCTTTCTTTTTAGCCATATCTTATACTATGATAACATTTTAAACTAACGGCGGTCTTCGTTTATCCACCAAAAAAAGAGGCATACACCTCTTTGTGACATTTAACTGTATAAACAGGTCAGATCAGTCCGAAATGGATCAGCGCTTTCTCGATGCCTTCATTATCGATGTCATCGGTGACATAATCGGCGATCTCTTTCAAAGCCGGCTTGCCATTGCCCATCGCGACACCGATCTCGACATAATTGATCATCGGGGCATCATTCTCCCCGTCACCGAAAGCCATGGTCTGCTTACGGGAAAGTTTTTTCTTATCCAGGAATTTCTGAATACCCGCGTCCTTACCACCGGTCTTGGCGATGATATCGATACCGGTATCATTCCAGCTCGTAATGATACACTTATCAAGTAAGGCATCAAGCTTTTTTCTGGTCTCCTGATCGACGAAGGCAATACACTGATAGATCTTTTCACCCTGATATTCACCGATATCCGGGATCGTACCATGGGTCGACAGCTGCGTGCGGATGACCACATCATCCACATAATTGATATAACGCTTTTCTTCACCGATCAGCACGAAAGGAAGTTTTCCGGCTTTAAAGATATTGACCAGGATCTCAACTTCACCGGGGTCGATTTCATTACCCGCAAACATCTTCAGATCATGATCAAGACATATATTGCCATTGAGGGTCAGATAGCCATCGAATTCAAGGCCATCAAGAGGCAGCTTCTTAAGTTCATTGATATCCCGGCCGGTCGCAATGACCGTACTGATGCCGTTCTCTCTGACTTTCTTCAAAGCCCTGATCGTACTTTCCGGTACACTGCCCGTTGTATGAGACAGCAGCGTACCATCGATATCAAAGAAGATCGCCTTGATATCCGGTTTATCACCCGCTTCATCCTTTTCGATCGTTAAGATATCGGTAAAGCCCGTAATCTCAAATACTTCCATGACAGCATCGGAAACGTTGCGGAGAACGATCGTATGTTCAGGATTGTTTTTGGTCACAGCTAAAAAGACTCTTAAGCCTGAAGATGACACATAATTGGATTCTGACATATCGATAACGATGTTCTTACTCTGCGCACAAGCCTCCTTCATGGCTTTTTCAAATTCCGCATGTGTATCATTATCGATCTTGCCATAAGGTTTTACGATCAATTGATCATTATTTTTTTCTAAGTCGACTTTCATGGTAATTTCATTATACTCTACTAATTCTCTATCTGATCTTCGGCTTTTGGAATATCGCTTACTTTAATGAAATAGAAATCATCCTTGTCATAATGCAGATCATCATCATATGAAGATTCAAACACATTCAACATTCTTTCCTTCTTTTCTTCATACCTGAGCAGTTCTTCGCTCTTTTCACCTTTTTCCTCCGCTTCTTTTTTCAGCTGTTCATAGCGATCAAAGTAGGCCTTTTTCTTCTGATGTCTCTCTTTATCCATTCCGGATTTAAGTACCGCTATCATCAGGCCGTCAAATTCCTTATCGGTCTTGATATAGGCTTTGTTCTGAGTGACTATATTATCTTTGTATATAGTCCAGCCATCTTCCTTGACCTTCGGATCCGGATCTGAACCATAACAGGTCTCTTCATAGATCCCGACTTTATAAGTCTGTCCATCCCAGGTAACTTCGCTGTACGCAAAATCATCTTCACCTATATCAGCCGGCTTGCTTTCCAGGAAAGTCGTCAGGCCATCGACGCTGATCTTGTTATCTTTAAAGACGTTTCCCGTATAATAATCAAAAATAGCCGGAGTGATCGCCGAGAATGTGTAATACCATTGATAGGAGGTCGGTTTGGCTCTGGTCGTGAGTGTACATTCGTTGTCCCAGGCAAAGGAATAGAGATAGCCATCATCAGTTTCTTCAACTTTCAGATCATGGAAATGGATTGTTTCAGGGGTAGCTTCAGTTTCTATCTCCGGTACTTCGATCGTCTCAAGATCGAGATTCATGATATATGGATAGATGGGATAATCATAGACACCATCCGCATCAGAGATCTTCAGTTCATTTGCTTCCGCAAAAGGAAGCTCTTTGACTTCTTCAACTGTTTCTTCTTCCTGAACTTCTTCTGATAGTTCTTCTTTCTTGCCGGCACAGCCGCAAAGCAAGCACAACAGCACAAACAATAAAATGATTTTTTTCATCTTCATAAATCCTTTCGTTATTGTCGGGTTAAGGGTGACAGATAATTGTGTGAAAGCCATAACAGGATATAGCCGATGGCTATCTGAATAAAACGGATGCGGGCCAGTTTCTGCTGTTCTAAATTATCGTTCTGCCACATCAGATACAGATTGATTGGTAAAGACAGCACCACGCCGATGCTGCAGACCTTATACATGATATCGGTAATATTATGTAATGATTCAACCATGATTTTCTGTTACTTATATTGTACGTGTTTATATTTGTGAAAGAAAACATCTGGGATCAAGAAGGTGCTTTTGCGCATAAGGGCTTGGTATAATTGACTCATGAGCGAAATTACGCCTGAAAAGAAGATCAGACTCAAATATATCCTTCCGGTCGTATTTATACTGGCTATCATCGGGACTGCTTTTTTTCTGATCCCTTCGATCCGTTTTACGGAATTAAGACCAGTCCTAGAAAAAGGCTTCAGCTATAAACCGGAAGATTTCATCAGAAGTACCAATTGCGAAATTACCCCGGAAGCCGAGTTATTCAATACCGAAGAAGTCGGTGAGTTTGTCTTCAACTATCATATCAAGAGATGGATCTTTGAAAGAGATGTGCCTTTCACTTATGAAGTAAAAGATACGATCGCTCCGAAGATCACGGTCAAAGAAGCTGCTGTTGTCGTTGACTCCGATCAGGAATACACCGGTGATGATGTCAGAAAGAACGTTTCCATCAATGAAGGTACTTTCAGCTATACCACCGATTATGATCAGTCTTTTGCGGGTATCTACACTGTGAACATCAACGCCGTTGATGATTATCACAATCAGTCTACCGCTTCCTATAATATCGTCGTCAGAGACAATGACCCGCCGATGATCCTGGCCAGCGGTGAGAATGCGACGATCTTAAAAGGATCGGCTTTCAATATCCAGAATCATATCGCCTACGGTGATAATGCTGACCCGAATGTTTCCCTGAAAGTTGACGGGACCGTAAATACCGCCAAAGTAGGAAAATATCCTTTACATCTTACATTGGAAGATTATTCCGGAAACAAGACCGAATGGGATATCACGGTCAATGTCATAGCCAAATATCCGAAAGAAGAAGAAAGCGAAGACTACAGTTATCCCTTTGAAGATTTTCTCAAGGACTACAAAGGCAAAGGAAGAAGTTTTGGGATCGATGTTTCCAGCTGGCAAGGCGATATCGATTATGAAGCTGTCAAAAACGCCGGATGCGAATTCGTCATCATGAGGATAGGCTATTCAGACAGAGGAAGATTCATCCTCGACAACCGCTTTGAAAGAAACATTGAGGAAGCCAAAAAAGCCGGTTTAAAATGCGGCGTCTATTTCTTCTCCTATGACGCCAATGAAGAAGAGATGCTG
>JAFRJA010000109.1 GCA_017432545.1 Erysipelotrichaceae bacterium | reverse complement strand
TCGCAATTTGACCCGGTGATCGCCGATGTCTTCCTGAGCATGATCGATGATGACAAGCAGTATCAGATGAGAGAACATCCTGCAAACGATAATAAGAAGACAGCTTAAAAACCGTTCTTAAAGCAGGAATCAACAAAAAAGCAGCAGCATAAGTTTTCATAAAAATGATATCCGGATGAAAGTGTGAGAAATTCCAATAGAAATAAAAGAAATATCCTGATAATAATCCTGTGCTTGTTTTTCGCGTCTGGCTGTTTTCTGTTTCTTTCAAAAAGAAACACTGCACAGATATCATCACCTGATATCAGCGAAGACAAGAGACTTCCCGGAGGATACAGGAGTACCTGGGATTGTGTTTTTTTCGGCGAATACCCAAGAAGCGAAGTATCGCAAAGAGAGGCCTTTGATAAGGCTGTGTGGACAGACGATGAAGCTTTTATCGATGGAAAAAGATATAAGAGAGTCAAAACAAAGACAGGCTGCAGATATTTTATCTATGAACCGCTAAAGTGGAGAATAATTGAAAAAATGACAATCAGGCTGTTCTTCTGGCGGATCAGATCATCGATAGCGCACCGTATAATCATGAAGCAGTTGATGTCAGCTGGGAAAACTGTGATCTAAGAATATTCATTCAGGAAGAAATAAATGAAAATGCCTTTACTGATAAGGAAAAGCAAAGCATCATCAATACGCAAATAAGCAATCTTGATAATTATTATTTCAAAACTGATTGCGGAAAAGATACCAGAGACTATATCTATATCCTTTGTGAGGAGGATATCTTCTATTCCGATAAGGCTGCAGCTCACGGCTTCTCCAGAAGTGATGGTGTAGCAGATCTTGCCAGAAGATTCAAACCAACCGAATACGCCATAGCCCGCGGTGCCTGGGTGAGCAAGTCAGGGCCTACTGAAGGCGTGGAATACTGGATTTTAAGAACCAATGGCTATTCCGCATCCAACGCCGTATATGTCAGTGATATCGGAGCCGTATATAACAGAGGATCTTATGTAAACTGTCTTGATACAGGTGTTTTGCCGGCAATAACCATTGACCTTAAAACCGCTGAATTAACCAATGCCGGAAAAGTGTCATCGGATGAGCTTTATGTTGAAGGGGCCACTAACGGCAACTTGTTCAGATGAAAACTGTGAATTGCACACTACTACGGCTACATTAACTATTGCTGCACCATTGCACACAATCTATGGCGATGGCGAAGATGCATCAGCAGTGATTATTGATGATAATGGTATTCAGGGTGATGCAACAGTTGTTTATTATAAAGCAACTAAAAACGGTGATGTTTATACCAAAGGTGAAGAATTAGCTTCTGCGCCAAGCAATGCCAGCGACTATGTTGCAGAAATAACTCTTGGTACAGGCGACAATAGTGAAACCGCATCTGTTAACTACACCATTGCAAAAGCAGATCCAACTGCAGCTGCTCCTTCTGCAACCGCAACCTATGGCCAGACTCTTGCTGATATAACATTAACTAATCCTACAGGCAATACTGAAGGCACATGGGCTTGGGTCGATACAGGAACGACAAGCGTCGGTTCTGTTGGCAATCATACCTTTAAGGCGAACTTTACACCTTCAGATACAGCAAACTATAACTCTGTAAGCAATAAAGATGTAACTGTAACAGTAAGCAAAGCAGCCAACCCGGCAACTGTAGCATCTACGGCAACCGTAACAAAAGGCGGAAATACTGTAGATCTTAAAGATAATGTCACTTTAAACTGCGCGACGGGTGCAGTAAGTTACGCAATCAGCGGTGAAACAAGCGGATGTTCACTTAAAGGCAGTGTCCTGACTTCAGGTGAAAATTCAGGAAGTGTAACTGTAAATGTTACTGTTGCAGCAGACAACAAGTATGAAGCACTTGCAACAAAAACCATTACCGTGACCATCACTGAAAAGAATGTTCAGACGATCAGCGCATCTGATTTTGATGACCAGAAGATCAATCCAGGTCCAACTCATGTACAGGGAACTGAGGTATGCAAAGAAGTACGGTGCCAGTGTTGCCGTCACCTTTCTGGGAGTGAGTCTATGGGATCTTCCAAGTTAGCTGATGTACCTTCTGGCCAACGATCCGATGGCTGAGATCCAGGATGACGGACAGGCCGGTATGATGCAGATCGCTTCTCTTGTCGGCAATACGCTTCTTAACAAAGATAACTGAAAGAGAGGAATAACTCAAAACAAACGATTGCGTTCATAAAAGTATAGGTTTACGAACGCTTTGATTTTGTCTATAGCAAAGCCCTAATAATGAGTTGAATAGTAAAAAAATGCCGTTTACTGATACACATTGGAGAAAACATGGCTAAAAAAGAAAATGTAAATAATCTAGAAAAATGTTCTCAAAACGTTCTCACGTTCTAAATAAGCATAAAAAAGCCTTTAAATAAAGGCAATTAGTTAAATGGCGGTGCGTACGGGAGACGAACCAAAAGTCTTAGAGTTATTAAGCATTGATAAGAACCTATCAGAACCATTAAAAAAAGCTTATTTTTAAAGAATTTGAAAAAAGATAAGCAATTAGTTGTATTAAAAAGATACAAGAAAAACGAACAAATTTTAAGCGAAATAGTGCCATAGCGTATCACAAACGTATCAGAAAAACTGTAAGACGTCTTTGAAGAACAATCGAAGACGTCTTTTTCAAAGAACAACAGGAGAGCAAAATGGAGGACAATGCATTATTACAAAGAAGAAATGAACTGAAAGAAAAGGAAATTGAAGCAGAAGCTATCGGAAGGAATTCCAAACGGTATTACTGGATGAAGTTAAAGAATACCTTTTTCACTCAACCGGCGATAAAAAGGCTCAGAAAGATACCAGGTGGTGATACCTACACGATCATTTACCTGAAGATGATGCTACATACGATCGAATCAGAAGGAATATTTGTTTTTGAAGGGATTGAAACATCTTTTGAAAAAGAGGTCGCCTTGATCCTGGATGAGGAAGAGGATGCCGTTCAGATCACAATCGATTATTTGAGATCAAAAATGCTGATCGAAGAAGGACATGGTGATTATGGCATGGATTATCTGATGACCGAAGTTCCTGAACTGATTGATTCCGAGACTGTAGCTGCAAAACGAAAAAGAATCAGGCAACAGAGAGAAAGGGAAAGGCTGGCGATCAATCAAGGTAAAACAGGCGATGGGGAACTAAGTTCCCCAAAGTTCCAGGAAATTCCCCAAAGTTCCTTTTCTCTAACAGATAAAGAATTAGAACAAGAACAAGAGAAAAAGAGAGATAAAGATTCAGATTCAGAACAAGATCAGAATTTAATCAAACAAACAGGAAAGTACAGTACTGAATCTGAAACTTATGACATTTATGAAGCACGTATCTTGAGTACTATGACTGATGAACAATATTCGGCATGGAAGGATCTTCTTAAAAAAATGCAGCTTGGTGAATTAAAGACAACGAGAGGAAATCTTACCAGGTATTTTGAACAAATGCAGAAAAGAAACTGGAATGATTATTCCGGTAATCCGATCAGGAATATCATCAGTTATGTTGAAATGAATTTTGCTGCAAACGCAAGAGAAAGGGATATTGCTAAAGAAAAGCTGGCAGAAGAAGGCTTTGAACCGGGATCAGTATTTGTGCCATACAGGAAACATTAAAAGAAAGGACAAACAAATGCTAAAACTTCGTATTGAAGGAAAAGAATCAGAGATCAGCCGTTTCATTGAAAACATCCATTGTAATGAATCGGTTGAAGTAAATTCGATCTCTGATCTTTATCCAAACAGAAAGAGTATCTATTCCAGATGTTATCTGGAGATCGAATTGTTTGATGATGAAAGGTCTGGTGACGATGATGACTAAAGTGGTATCGATTCAATCAACCAAAGGCGGATGCGGGAAGACTACCACATCCGTTAATCTGGCTGTCGGATTGTCCAAGAATCATAAAGTATTGCTGATCGACAATGATCCGCAAGGTAATGCTTCCAAACGCTTCTATGAAGATTTTAGGAATATCAACGGGATCTGCGAACTGCTAAGAAAGCAGAAAGAAATCTCTGATTGTATCCATTCGACAAGATTCAGAAATCTGGATATCTTGCCATCCAAGAGAAGCCTCTTTGTTTTAAAGAAAGAAATGCTTAATGCATCTCATGGCATACAGCAGACAAGATTATCCAGATCAATTGAGCCGATCAAGAATGATTATGATTACATCATC
>JAFRJA010000015.1 GCA_017432545.1 Erysipelotrichaceae bacterium | reverse complement strand
TTCCTTTGCTCTGGATCTGCAGATGCAACACTCCGGAGGCATGCTGGTAACCGCTACTTCATACATGCTGTTTGGAACACCTGAAAGCGATGGCAAGGGTTTGAAATACAATGGATCAAAATTCGGACCTGCTGTTGAGAATCAGCCGAATACATGTGCTGTCGATACAATGGGCGAGAATATAAACCATGTTGTTGTATCGCACACCTTTGATCAGGAAGGGACTCCTGGATCTGAACTGGGGATAATATTCTACGGATGTGACTGCATAACGCTATGGATCTATGAGTGGGTTGAAGGATAACTAAAAAACCAGATAGCGATAGTCGATGTTACTGTTGCTATCTGGTTTCATAAGCATCTGTATAATCATTTGACAATTATAAAAACACAAAAACTATTGGATTATATAGGATAATCTTTCTGGTTTTTTGGTTGTTATAAAACAATGAGACTTACCGCTTCCGGTATATTTATCTCTGAAATCTTGTTGCCGAGGCTTCCATCCTTGTTGATCACAAACGATACAACGTTATTGCTGAAGCGGTTGGCACAAACAAGGTAATCGTCAACAACGATGAAATCTCTTGGGTGCTTTCCGCCACAATCTGTGATCTGTTTTACACTCATATTTTTCAGATCAACGACACTTATCACATCAACACCACGAGTGGACACATAAAGGTGATCGTTTTTCTTTCTGATCGCTGCCGTTCCTTCCACATGGATCTTTTTTAATAACGGTCTTTGATCAATGATTGTTTTATTTTCCATCTCGATCACAAACAGTTCGTTTGATAGTTCGCTTACCAGATATAACAGTTTCTGATCATCAGAGAATACACCGTGTCTTGGTCCGCTGCCTTCTGGGAAAGATATCTCACCTGTTTTATTCAGGTCTTCATCAAAAACGATGACCTTGTCCATAAACAGTGTCGGTACCAGTACCTTGTCTTTATAGAAAAGCACCTGGTGACACCCGGCTTTATCTTTAACTTCATAAGTTATCATAAATTTAAATTTATTATTTATGATCTCTAATTTACTCACACATCCTGTGTGATAGTTAGCGGTATAGACAAGATCGTCTTTACACGCAACATAACACGAGGTCTTATCTTCGTAAGTGAGTTCATCAAGTATCTGTCCTTCTTTATCTATCAGAGCTGTACCTGATCCATCTTTAAAATCACAGACCGCAACGATCTTGTCTTTATAAGAACACAGATATTTGGGATTATCTATTTCTGTTAAAAGTTCAGGCTCTGATAATTCCCCTTCATTAAATTTAAAACGGTAGATCCCTTTGCTTTCTTTCCCGGTATAGGTACCGGCTTAAATATACTTTTCTTTCATATTCTTTTATTGTCCGTAATAACCTCTTGGCGCATCTTCGGCCGCGATCTGTTCCTTCGTCAGAGTTGTGATCTCTCTGCCGGTAGCTAAGGCAGTCAGATAAACATCACATGATTCTTCAAGATAGATGGCGGCACTCAAGGCCTGTTCTAAAGATTTTCCATAAGCCATGACACCATGGTTCTTCAAGATCACACAGAGCGAATCGTTTTTATATTTTACTGTCTCTATACCCATGCCTTCATCAGAAGAGATCGTAAACGGGGTGACACTTACCTCGCCTTTGACTTCATCGACCAGTACCACGCCATTTCCATAAGCCGTTATGCCGACAGCCATGATGTCAACTGGATCAATATCTCTGATCGCTTCTCTGATCACTTCAATGTTGGCGCGGAACACTTTTTCACAATCCCTTTGTGTAAAACCGGGCTCAGGTGTATCGATCCTTAGTTGTTTTGAAGCAACAGAGATCTCATTTCCTTCCAGATCAAAAAGCGCACATTTGATATCACTGCCGCCGTTATCCAAACCAAGTAGATATTTATTATTCATGGTTTTCCTTTCCCTGACGCCTGAAGGTCAAATAGATATCTGCTCAATTCAATTATATATGGGCTTTCAGTTTTGTTGTGACAAGACGCAATCATGGGATGTTTGACAATCAATTTATATTTGATACAATATATTTGTATCACATGTATCTTAAGGAGAAGTCATGAAAAAAGAATATGCGGTAATGATGAAACTGGATAAGCAATTGTGCTTCCCATTATATGCAGCAGCACGAAATGTGAGCTCTCTTTATACGCCTTTTCTCAAACCGTTGGGTCTGACCTATACGCAATATCTGGTCTTTCTGGTGTTGTGGGAAAAGGACGATGTCCCGATCGGTGAGATCGGGGAAAAGCTGATGCTGGATAATGGAACACTGTCACCATTATTAAAGAAGATGGAACAGGAAGGTTATATCGAAAGAGGCCGCTGCAAGGATGATGAGCGCATCGTGAAGATCAGACTCACCAAGAAAGGCAAAGGCCTGCAGGAAAAGGTCAAAGACGTTCCGGAAAAGGTGGCCGGTTGTATCGATTTACCACCCGCAAAGGCTAAACAGCTTTATGACTTGCTATATGAACTGTTAGAGAATCAGGGATACAGAAATAATAAACAACAGGAGGAATAACAACAATGAAGAACGTATATGATTTTACCGTTAAAGACAGACAGGGCAATGACGTATCACTTTCCGATTATAAGGGAAAAGTTCTGCTTATCGTCAACACGGCGACCGGCTGCGGCTTTACTCCGCACTATGAACCGCTGGAAAAGATGTATAAGGAACTGAAAGATCAGGGCTTTGAGATCCTTGATTTCCCTTGCAATCAGTTTGCGAATCAGGCTCCTGGATCAGATGAGGAGATTCATGAATTCTGCACCCTTAAATTCGGTACCGAATTTCCACAATTCGCCAAGATCGATGTCAATGGTGAAACTGCTGATCCGCTTTTTGTTTATCTGGCAGGCGAAAAACCTTTTAAAGGATTTGGTAAAGGCTTAAAGAATGCTGCTTTAAACAAATTCGCTGATCTCAACAACAAGGCTTATGGCGATAAAACTTATATTGGCTGGAATTTCACCAAGTTCCTGATCGACCGTGAAGGAAATGTTGTGGCCAGGTTTGAACCGACTGTTGATATGAATGAAGTAAGAGCAGCAGTCGAAGAGGCTTTATAATGAAAGTTGCCGTTAGATACTATACCAAGACCGGAAATACCAGAAGGCTTGCGCAAGCTATCGCGGATGCTTTAGGAGTGGAAGCACTGGATATCTCTGATCCGATCGATGAAAAAGTCGATGTTCTTTTCCTGGGCAATTCTTATTACGCTTTTACCATCGATCCGGAAGTACGTGATTTTGTCCGTTCTTTAGATCCAGACAAGGTAGGCAAGATCGTCAATTTCGGTTCCGCCGCGATGCTCAATTCAACATATAAGAAAGTCAAAGCTGAAGCTGATAAAGCCGGTATTCCGATGGATGAAAGAGAGTTCCATTGTAAAGGCGAATTCAAAGGCATTCACAAAGGCAAACCTGATGAAGAAGATCTTAAGAATGCCGCCGATTTTGCCAGAAAGATTATAGATTAGAAGATTATGAAGATTATACAAAACAACGAACAGAACCAAATAGAAACATCACGCGAAAAAACTATTATCAGAACCAGTATCATCGGGATCATTGCGAATGTATTCCTGGCCGGTTTTAAAGCTGTAGTCGGTTTAATGAGTAATTCCATTGCGATCGTGCTTGATGCGGTAAACAACATATCCGATGCCGGAAGCTCGCTGATAACGATCATCGGAACCAAGCTGGCAGGAAAACAACCGGATAAGGAACATCCGTTTGGTTATGGCCGTATCGAATATCTCAGTGCCATGATCATTTCGGTTATCGTGCTTTATGCCGGTATCACTTCGTTAATAGAATCCGTCAAACAGATCATCCATCCTGAAACTCCGGATTACAGCGTTGCGTCTCTGATCATCGTGGCTGTTGCCGTCGTGGTCAAGATCCTGCTGGGCCGTTATGTAAAAAGCGTCGGCCTTAAAGTCAATTCCGATTCTTTGATCAATTCCGGCGAAGACGCGACGTTAGATTCGATCATTTCTGCTTCGACTCTTGTAGCCGCAGCTATCTACCTGTTTTCCGGTATTTCACTTGAAGCTTATCTTGGTGCTGTCATTTCCCTGGTGATCATTAAATCCGGGATCGAAATGCTTAAAGATACGATCTCATCGATCCTGGGCGAAAAGAACGATCCTGAACTGGCCAGAGAGATCAAGCGTACTGTTACAAGTTTCAAAGATGTAAGAGGCGCTTATGATCTGGTCTTAAACAACTATGGACCGGATGCCCATAATGGTTCCATTCATATTGAAGTACCTGATACTTATTCAGCAAATCAGCTCGATCAGCTGATCAGAGAAATTCAGATGGAAGTTTATGCCAAGCATAATGTTATCCTGACGGCCATCGGTGTCTATTCGGTCAACACCAGAGACAAGGAAGTTATCGAGACTCAAAAGAAGGTCAGGGATATCGTATTTAAAAATCCTTATGTCAGACAGATGCACGGTTTCTATCTGCTCAAAAATGAAAAAGCCATGCGCTTTGATATCGTCGTAAGTTTTGATGCGAAAGATCGTTACGCCGTTTATGAAGAAGTTATTTCGAATGTCCAGAAAGAATTTCCGGATTATAAACTGGTGGTGACGATGGATACGGACTTCGCTGAAGAATAACAGAGGTTCAACAAATGGATAAACAAATCAAACTGATGCCTGCTTTACCGGAAAGCATATTTGATATCTGTTATCTTGTCTTTGCGATACTAAGTGGCATTGAACTGATCAAAAAAGCCAAAGGAAGAAAAGACATCAGGCTGATGGGGATCGCAACACTGTTGCTGGGATGCGGTGATGCTTTTCATCTGGTCCCGAGAATTCTGAATTACTGGCTGGCCGGAGATTATACGGCAGCTTTGGGCATAGGGAAATTTGTCACATCGATCACGATGACGATCTTCTATGTCCTGCTCGAAGAGATCAGGATAGATCGATATCATCAAGGTCAGAAAGATTCTTTCACCTATATCATCTGGCTTCTGTCTGTTATAAGGATCGCCTTATGTTTCTTCCCGCAGAACGCCTGGACGATGGCTGATGCACCACTAAGCTGGGGGATATACAGAAATATACCTTTTGTCATAGCCGGTATCCTTACGGTTTATTTGTGGCAAAAAGACGCTGATAAAGATAAGGTCTTCAGATACCTCTATCTTGCGGTACTTCTCTCTTTCACTTTCTATATGATAGTAGTACTGCTTGCGCACAGGATACCGCTTATGGGTATGTTCATGCTGCCAAAGACCGTAATGTATATCTGGATCATAGTTATGTTTAAAAAAGCTGAAACCTTATAATTCCAATTAACGATTATATGAGATAATAAAACCAAGAGGTGAATAAACATGTTTGAAAAAATTCATGAATTCGAAAAAGGCAGAAGGATAAGAAACTTCAGATTAGGTTTATTTGTTGGTGTCGTAAGTGTAGTTGCGGTCGCTGCGACAGTATATGTAATTAAAAAAGCAGTAGAAGAAAAGATCGACGAGCTCCAGGAAGAAGAAGTCCAGGAGGAAGTCGAAGATGCTGTTGAAGAAGCAGTAGAAGAAGCTGTATCAGAAGAAGCGTAGGTCAGAGGCTTACGCTTTTTTTTGTAGAAAAACTTAAAATTCCCGGGAAATGTATCCCGGGTTTTTTCTTAAAGAAGATGATCAAAAACGAAATGAGCGAAGCCGCTGTCTCCTGCATCATGTTCGCTGATCGCATCAGCTACCGCCTTGGCTCTATCCATCCCGTTACAAAGACAGATCGAATAACCGGCTGTCTCCATCATTTCAATATCATTTTCCGCATCACCAAAGGCAATCACGTCTTTCAGATCAATGCCGTTGTTTTGACAATAGTATTCAAGGGCTACACCTTTATTGTTTAAAGAGCTTTGCAGTTCCAGCAGATCCACATCAGTCTTGAAACAGCTGATATTTTTATCGGCCATCTTTTCTCCCTCTGTCTGTAAAGGAACGAGTTCTTCTGGCGTATCGCTGCCATAAAGGATCTTGGCCGTGGGTTGTGACCAGAGCTCCGAGATATCATCGGCAACTTTCAGTTCGTTGTTGTTCCGACGCATGGATTTCAGGATCCGGCCGTTGATCCCTGCTGCCAGCATATACCCGTCTCTGTAAATAAAAGGATGACAGCCAGACCCTTTCATCGTCTCTATGATGTATCTGATCGTTTCCGTATCCAGAAAATTGAGCTTGGTCCTTTCGTCTTTTCTGACGTCATAGATCTCTCCACCATTGAGCCCGATCAGCAGATCAAACTGAAAACCCAGACCCCATTCAAGATAGATCTTTTCAACACCCTGCCATAACGGCCTGCCTGAAGCCAGACCCAGCAGGATCCCTTTTTCATGCATGACTTTAAAAGCTTCCCTGTTTAATTCGGGAAGCGCTTCGCCCTTCATGCGCAACGTTCTGTCTATATCAGCTATGCACAGTTTGAATTGTCTTTTCACTACAACCCTTCTTCTTCAACGAATTTATAGAAATCTTTTTCCCTGTCTTTATCCTTAACTGAAATGGTACCTACCGGCATCGCATAGAAGACGAATTCTTCTTCGCCATCCAGACCGAATTCTTTATCACACAAACTTCCGACGACCGCTCCGATCGCACAACCTCCTAAGCCAATAGAAGTTGCAGAGAGATAAACGTTTTCCGTCACATGTCCCGCATCAGCCATATTCATGCGATGCGCATAGATCCCATAACGCCATTCTGCTCTGTAACAGACAAAACTGTAATAGAAAACCACATTGGCCTTTGCCGCCCAGATCTGGCCTTCCAGAGATTCAGAAATAAACCCTTTTAGTTCTTCTTTTTCTTTGAGACACTCGATGCGGTGTTTCATCGGCAGATAGTGATAATAACCATTGCTTAATCCTTCTACATTCTGTATTGTCATATATACTTCAAAAGGATGTCGGGCTCCGCCACCCGGTACCGTTCTTAAAGTCGCATATGATTTGCCTCTGATCTCCTTGACACCCTGCGAACACCAGAGCAGATAAGACAGCTCCAGTAAAGACATCTTTTCTTGCGTGAACACGCGATGTGATTGTCTGGAGTTGATCACATGAAGAAAATCGTTATCGATGTAAAGATCTTCAAAGTTCATCGGTAAAGCGATCGATGTCTCACACATCGCTGCTTTCACAAGCGGAGGCTGTGGCTTTTTCAGTTCCTGGTCAGTCTTATAATCCTTGTCGTAATCTTCGATCGGATGCATGATCTGACGGCCTTTTTTCATCAGTTCTTTTATTTCTTTTTCTGTAAGCATAGCTGTCCTCCGGTAATTTTTTCTTGATTCAATTGTTTCTATTCTCTCACATTTTCATATCTTAATGGTCCGCATTGATCTTACTGTATAATTTATTTAAGAATAATTTCTGAAAGGGGACATATCATATGAAGTATGCGTTTATAAACGGAACGATATTAGACGGAACCAAAGACATGGAACCCGTTACCGGTAAAGCGGTACTGACTGATGGAGATAAGATCGTTGATATCGTTAATAATGAAGAAGTACCAGACGGTTATGAGAAGATCGACCTTAATGGCTCATATCTGCTTCCGGGACTGATCGATTTACACGTTCACCTGGCCTTAAGTGGTGAGCCTCCGAAAGCCGACAGTAAGCCTAAAGATTATACTAAACTTTATAATTTATTGACCGGAAACAAGATCGTCAGATTTTTCGCCAAACGCCTGGTTTCCGGTTATGCAAAGACTGAAGTCATGAGCGGTGTCACCACGATCAGAACGGTCGGTGGCATCCTTGATTTCGACGCTCAGGTCAGAGACGAGATCAATAAGGGGAAACTGGTCGGTCCAAGGATCCTTTGTGCCAACACCGGTATTTCCGTTCCGGGCGGTCATTTCGCCGGCTCAATCGCTATGCCTGTGAGTTCACCGGAAGAAGCTAAACAGCTCGTCAGAGAAACCGCCAAGACTGATCCCGATCTGATCAAACTGATGATCACGGGCGGTGTCATGGATTCAGATGAAAAGGGTATGCCGGGCGTACTCAAGATGTCTCCGGACATCGTTAAGGCTGCGTGTGAAGAAGCTCACGAGTTAGGTTTCAAAGTTGCGGCTCACGTTGAAAGTTCAGAAGGTGTAAAAGTGGCGCTTGAAAATGGCGTTGACTCCATTGAACACGGCGCAACTCCTGATGATGAAATAATAAAACTCTTTAAAGACAGAAAAGCCGTTGATATCTGTACGCTTTCCCCGGCTATCCCATATGCGAAGTTTGAGCTTTCCGAAAGTCACGCTACCGAGGCCGCTAAACATAACGGCGAGATCGTGCTGGAAGGGATAATGGAATGCGCCAAGACCTGTATCGAAAATGACATACCGGTCGGACTTGGAAGTGATGTGAGCTGTCCGTTTGTCACCCACTACAACTTCTGGAGAGAATTATATTACTTCAATAAATATATCGGCCGATCAAAGAAAGAAACACTTCACAGAGCTACCTTAGGTAACGCCACGATCGCCGGAATCGATTCAGAAACCGGCAGTATCGAAGCAGGAAAATCTGCTGATATGATCGTGGTAAAGAATAATCCGCTCATCGATCTCACGACCTTAAGAAATGTTTCGATGGTCATGACCAGAGGAATTCTTATCCGCGATCCTAAGAATAAGAAAATGAAACATATTGATGAAGTCTTAGACAGATATATGTAAGAAGTAACGGGGGTAAAACATGAAAACAATTGGATTCATCGGTACCGGAAACATGGGTGGGGCATTAGCTACGGCTGCTTATAAAAGCGGATCAGCTGATCGCATCCTTTTAGCCAACCGGACCAGAAAAAAGGCCGAAGATCTCGCAAAAGAGATTAATGGCACCGTCTGTGATAATGAGACGGTCGCTAAAGAAGCTGAATATATTTTCTTAGGTGTAAAGCCACAGTTTCTGGATGAGATGTTTGAAGGAATAAAAGACATTCTCAAAAACAGAAAAGACCGCTGTATCATCGTGTCGATGGTCGCCGGGCAGAAGATCCCGCAGCTCAAAGAAAGATTTTTTGATCTGCCGGTGATCCGTATCCTTCCCAATATCCCGACCAAGACCGGTGATGGTTTCTCTTTCTATGGTTTCTCTGATGATGTGACTGCTGAAGAAAGAGATTATTTCCTGAAACTTATGGCTCCTTCCGGGATCCTTGTTGAAGCAAGCGAAAAGGAAATGGGCTGCGCCAGTTCTCTTACCGGTTGCGGACCGGCCTTTACCGCGATGTATCTCGAAGCCCTGGCTGATGCGGCCGTAGCTTGCGGCGTACCACGCAAATACGCCTATATCTATGGAGCCCAGATGCTGGAAGGAACGGCGAAATATCTGCTTAAGGCAAACATCCATCCGGGCGAGCTTAAAGACAGCGTCTGTTCGCCAGCCGGTTCTACGATCCAGGGTGTCAGAGTCCTGGAAGAAAAAGGCTTCAGAGCAGCAGTCATTGATGCGCTGATCACCGTAAACAAGGTATTCAATTAAAATGAAGATCGCTGTCATAACCGGAGGCGGTTCAGGACTCGGAGCTGTCTATCTTAAGACGATCCGCAGAAGATATCCTGAACTCGATGAATACTGGATCATCGATATTCAGGAAGAAAAACTGAAAGAAGTTTCCAAAGATGATTCAAAGATCCGTCCTGTAGTAATGAATCTTTCAGAGGATGATTCTTTTGAGCATTTAAATAAACTTCTTAAAGATAATAACGCCGATATCCGTATCCTGATAAACAATGCCGGGGTTGAAACCGTCGCTTCCTTTGAAGAAGCACCGGAAAGAAAACTCGTCAATACCGTAAGAGTAAACTCCGAAGCCGTGATGCGTATCGATAAGACCTGTATCCCTTTTATGCATGAAGGAAGCTTCATCATTCATACCGCTTCGATCTATGCCTATTCGCCGGTGCCCGGTGATGCGGTCTATGCGGCGTCCAAGGCCTTTGTCAGATCACTGTCCCTGGCCTTACACGAAGAACTCAAGCCAAAAGGAGTAAACGTGCTGGTATTGAGTCCCGGAGGCATGAAGACCGCAATGGATCGCAGCGACTTGCGCAAGAAGAGTATCCTTTCCATGCCGTTCTTGGATATGGAAGAGGTGGCTAACGGTGCTTTAGATTCAGCCGAAAAAGGTAAAGCGTCCTATGTACCAACATTCTATTACCGTTTATACACAACGTTCTGTAAACTGTTTCCTTCTTCCTTTACCGCCCGAGTGATCGGCAGTAATTATAAAAAATAACGAGGCTTAATTATGAGAGCAGACATCAAGAAAAAGATACCCGTAAACGGAATCATGCAGAGGATCCATGTTGTAAGTAACGATCCATCTTTACCGGTACTGCTGTTTCTCCATGGCGGACCGGGTGTTGTGAATCGTCACGACATTATCACCAACCATTGCGATCTCTTAGATACTTTTACGATCGCTACCTGGGACCAGAGAGGTACCGGTGGTTCCTATTCCGGAGTCAAAGAAGATACACTGACGATCGCTCAGCTTGTGGAAGACGCCAAAGAAGTGGTCAATTATCTTTGCGAAGAATTCAGGAAAGACAAGGTCTTTGTGATAGGTGGCAGCTGGGGCTCACTGCTCGGGATAAGACTGGCTTATGACTATCCGGAAAAAGTCGCGGCTTTTGTCGGCTTTGGTCAGTTCGTCGATGGTCCGAAAAACGAAGCGATAAGTTACCAGTTCACCTTGGATGCCGCAAAAGCAGCCAACGATGAAACAGCGGTAAAAGAGCTTGAAAGTGTCGGTCCGCCGGTGAACGGAATGTATAAGGGTGGCTTCGATGGAATGATGAAACAGCGTAACCTCATGATGAAATACGGCGGCTATTCCAAATCCGAAGATAAACGAAGCTACTTTGAATCCTTTGTCAAACCAATGGTCTTATCCGGTGAATACAGTTTAGGTGATTTCCTGGGTATTGTTTTAGGTTATAAGAGAGTTCTTAAGGTCATGTGGCCGGAAGTCGGCTCTGAAGATCTGACCAAATATAAAAACTTCAATGTACCGATCCTGGTCTTTGATGGAAAGCTTGACATGAATACTCCGGCTGAACTCGTGGAAGACTGGTTCAAAGAAATAGAAGCACCGGAAAAGGAACTGATCTGGTTTGAGAATTCCGGACATAATCCGATGGGTGATGAACCGGAGAGATTCAAGAAACTGCTCAGAGAAAAACTTTCCCGATATACTGCCTAATAAGAAAAGCTCGTTGGATATTGATGATCTGACGAGCTTTTTAAGTTACCTATTTCTTTCTGATATCAAAGTTACTGTATCTGATATCCATCTCATATATTTCTTTTTTTCCATTAGGATCTTCCAGGATCAGATTGGTCTTTCCGCCTTTCTTGAATCCGGCTCTGATCAGATAATCCTCCAGTCCTTCATCATACTCGATAGATACATCGCCAAAGCTCTTGTCTTCCAGATAGACCTTATAGGTATTATCGAACTTGGCGCCTTCGCTTCCGTTGTTTACTAATGGAACAGTATTATAGACGAGTGGTCTGAACAGGCTGAACACCGTTGCGGCAACGATGATCACTGCGCTGATGATCACGCCGATATTTCTGATGTTCTTATCTTCAAATATACATAACGGATAGATCAGCAGGGTCACAAAACAGAAGATCGCACTCAATAAATGATGAGGGAAATAATAGATGGTTCTTCTCAAATACATTGAATAATGATATCCCAGAAACAATAACATCGGTGTCAGGATCAGTAAACCCCACCACTTATTCTGTTTCATATAGTAGCCGATATAGCCCATCGGCACGGTAAGCAAAGTCCAGATGAACCAGTATTTGTAATAACCGAAGATCTGCCAGCCCAAAGAACTGAACGGCACCTGTAAGAGATAGACCAGCGGCTGCGAGATCAGGAAGAAGACAAAGCACTTAAGAGCTGAATCCATTGGGGATTTAGAGTTCATTATGATAGTGATCCCAAACAGGATCCATACTTCAAAGTAGACCGTTATATCTTCAAAAGATGTGTCGCTGGTGATCGGAAGGATCGCCATTACCGCTGTATAGACACCGGCGATGATCGCAAAGATGATCAGCTTCTTCCAGGTCAGATCTATTCCACCAAACAGTTTCTTGATTTTTTCCATATCTTCTGAACTCCTTAATATTCTTTATAATATTATCGTTTATGGTCTGATGTATCAATCTTATCTTCTGCGTTTTCTGGTAAGTTTGTCAATCAGATAACTCAGATATTCTCTTCTTAAACGATCATTACAGAGCCTGAACAGCTCTACATCATTATCACTTACTTCTCTGTTTCCATAGACCGTTTCTTCATAGATCATCAGACATTCACTGATGTTTTCTTTATTTTTATCTTTTATCCTTGATGAAAATTCACTTAAAGTTTCACTTTCGTTTATGCCTGAACCCATCATTCTGAGTAATCTCATGATCCGCTTGAACAGGATCGCGATCTTGTCTTTGTTGCTCATTCTGCCGATCTTAACTTTTCTGATATGTCTGTCGATCAGAACAAACACCACCACAAAACCAATTGTTAATAATATAGGAATGTAGAGCTTTGTTTGTTTTTCTTCGTTGTTTTCCGGTTTTGTTACTTCCTCCGGTTTTACGGTTTCTGGATGGTTTTGTGCTTCTGTTTCCTGTGCTTCGCGATGAGCCATGCCCGGTGTCGGTTCAAACTCGACCCAGCCGAAATCTTCCAGATAAACTTCCGGCCAGGCGTGAGCGTTTTGTGAGCGCACCTCAGCTCTTCCTATCTTCATCGGGAAGCGATAGCCCTGAACGTAACGGGCCGGCAGTCCTTCAGCTCTCGCCAACAGGACAAACGCTGTCGCATAGTGGACACAATAACCTTTCTGACTTTCGAAGATCAGGTAATCCAGATAATCCGCTTCTGTTTTTATATTGTCAGGTAACTCTCCCGGTTTAAGATCATATTTCATTGAGGAAAGAAGTTTCTCTATACAAAGAAGTTTTTCATAATCGTTATTTGTGTCTTTTGTAAGTTCTACAAGATAATCTTTAAGTCTTTGAGAGATCTCTGCTCTTTGTCCATATATCTCTTTTATCTGTTTACGGTATAGTATAAATTCGTCTTTGGAATATTCGATCTGTTTCGAGATTTTTCCGGCAGCCGCTTCAAATTCTTCATCACTCAGTTTTCTTTTTTCCTTGATGAGTTTACTCAGTTCTTCTTCGTTCAGGTTCAGCTTATAGAATCTTATTTTATAATTTTCATTATTACTGTCATCAAATAAAGCGTCTCCCCCTTTTTGAACGGTTATCATTCCATCCGGATGAGCCAATGATTTGATAGGTGTAAAAACGTGTCTGGTCATGATGCCGGTGCACTGTATATCAAGGTAGGCATTCCTTAAATGATCGGTGAGATTCTCTTCATCGTAAGCTGAGATCGCAGCTGTAGTCTCGATCAGGTCGAGTGTCTTATAATCAAGTTCACTGTCATCAGTTTTGGTCCATTCGAGATCTTCAAAGTGATCGAAAGTCATGCCGCCCAGATCGAACATCTCATCAGAGTAGACATCGGAAAAGATCGTTAAAGCTTTATATGAATCGATGTCGAGACTGCCGCCGATCTTGGAGATATCCGAAAAACCGGTATAGAAGACATCTCTTTTCTGTCCATTGATCAATCCGAAGTTTTCGCTGATTGATTCCAGTCTGATCTGTAACTGATGGATAGAGTCTTTCACAAAAGTCCAGTCAAAAGGTTTGTCCGGTACCTTGATCCCATACATCAGAAAGATCGTGAACACCAGAAACGGCGCCAAATATATAACGTGTTTATCTATTGAGGTATCGCCTTCTTTTTTCCAGTGTACCTGTACCGTTTCGATCATGATGATCAGGATATAGAAGAAAGCCATCAGTACAGCTGTCTTATCGACCTTATACCTGTTGAACAGCATAATACACAGATATGTTACAGGCAGGATCAGTGTTAGCGATCTGATGATCTTCTGACGCTGTATCGTTTTTTCAATCAGCACAGATATGACACATATAAACAGGATCTCAACGATCAGTGTGATGTAGCGGACACAGACGTTAAATAAATACAGACTGATTATCAGTATCGCAAGCGGACCAATTATCAGCCATCTTATTCTTGGTTTCTGATAGTATAAAAAAAGCGTAAACAGAGAACAGATCACGGCTATAACGATTTGAACAATTTTATTGAAAGCGAAATTAAAAGACAGCACTGTCACCAGGCTAAGCGGGAGGATATGTAAAAGATCATAGAAGAACTGATAGATCACATTATCTCCTTGAGATCCTGATCGGGATCGATAAAGATGATCTCGGTTTTATCCGGTACCTGTTTTGAAAGAACGCTTTCATCTGGTTTATCAGTTATCACATAGATTATCTGTGGGATATTGTGTTTTTCTATTTCGTTGATAAGCGAATAATAATTTTCATCTAACTGATGAAGCACATGAAATACGGCGGACTTCGAAATAAGGGCACCGGAGGAAAGAATGTCTGAACACAGCTTATCTGAAGTCTGGTTTTCTCGGAAAATAAATGAGGACATTTTCTCATAGACTTCATCAAACACAGCATCTCTCTTGGCGAGGATCTGTTTTATAGAATCTTCTTCAAAATAAGTGAAGACCGGTATCCCTTTTTCACAGAAGAACAGATTAAGCGCGATGACGGCTTCTAAGATCTTGTTTTCCAGAGGAAGGTATTCTTCAATTTCTTCGCTGTAACGGCAGGAATCCATGACGATCGCAATACCGCTTAATTCTTCACCGATCTGTTCTCTGACCATGAGTTTATTTAAAGAAGCAGAAACTTTCCAGTTGATCAGCCTCGGATCATCACCCGGGACATATTCTCTCGACAGCACATCCGCAATATTCCGCTTGGCTCTTGACTCATTGACCGCTTTAAAAGCTATTTCAGAATTCTTCAGATAACTCAGATGGACGACGTCCGGTCTGATCCTGACCAAGAGGGGATTTTTTATCTTGTGCGAGACTTTGAAAAGACGGAAGAAATCTTCGATCACGATCTTATCGATACCGACGTTGTATGTGCCACGATATCGGCAATACAGTTGCGTCTGTTTTCTGACGCTCCCTTTTGGTAAGATCTCATATTCTGCCTTCTCATCGAGGCCTTTGATGAAAGAGAATTGCGAATATAAAAACACCCTCACACCCGCAAAGGGGATGAAGCTGTCGTTCTGTAAGATGAATTCAAAAGGTGAGTCGTGGTTGGCGATCAGTCCGTGTGTATTGACGTGCTGGTAGATACGAAACAGACGGGAAACACAGAAGATATAGAACAAGGAAACAAAGGGGATCAGCGTAACCAGAATAAAAAAACCATAGCTGATCTGCCCTCCGTAATTTGAGATGGCCATCAGCGCCAACAGCCACAGCATCAGTAAGATGATCCTGTTTCGCCGCATATTATTACTCCATCGGAATAACTACCCTGGATATTAATTTTCTTATGATACTATCAACGTTCTCTTTACGCAGTTTGGCTTCAGAAGTTAAAGCCAGACGATGATGCAGGACATTGACCGCCAAAGCTTTGACATCATCAGGCTTTACAAAGTTTCTTCCCTGTAAAAGCGCTCTTGCCTGGCAGGCTCTTATCAGCATCAGCATCCCTCTCGGACTCACACCCAGGACAAAGCTTTCTTCTTTTCTGGTCAATTCGATTATCTGCCTTATATATTCCAAAAGCCCATCACTTACGTGGATCTTTTCCACTTCTTTCTGTAAGCTGATTATCTCTTGGCCATCACAGACGCTTTCCGGAATCTCCTGAGTCTTGCCGCTGAGGAAATCTTTTCCCAGTCTTATCTCTTCATCCTTATCAAGATAACCGATAGACAGCTTCATCATGAAACGGTCAAGCTGGGCTTCCGGTAAAGGATAGGTACCTAAAAACTCGATCGGGTTCTGCGTCGCTATGACCATGAAAGGTTCCGGAAGCGGGTACTTCTTTCCATCGACACTGACCTGTCCTTCGGCCATGGCTTCAAGTAAAGCGGCTTGGGTCTTAGGAGAAGTCCTGTTTATCTCATCGGCCAGGATCAGCTGATGCATGATGGCACCTTCTTTATATTCAAAGGCAGAGGTCTTCATATTATAGATGGAAACACCGGTGACATCTGATGGTAAAGTATCAGGAGTAAACTGGATGCGACCGAAACTGCAGTCGATCACGGCGGAAAGCGTCCTGGCTAAAGTAGTCTTTCCGACACCCGGTACATCTTCCAGAAGAATATGTCCTTTGGCTAATAGACATGTCAGCAGATTTTCACTCACTTCTTCTTTTCCGACAAAATAACTGTTGATCTGCTCTCTGAGTTTTTCTATCACCATCAGCTTTCTCCTTTCCTTTATATTATTCAGATATTAAAGATCATTCTCTGCTAAATAAGCTTTGATCTCTTCGATCAGTTTTTCACCATCATAATTCTTAAAGATCTTTATCATACAGCCGGCGATCAATGGATTGAGGTCCATATTCTTTTCTACAGAACGGGTATCTGTTTTAAAGCCGTAGCATCTTTTCCCGGCCACATAAGCCATACCCAGCTCAACACAGGCGCCTTCATCCGGAACTCGGCCATCCAGATTCATAAAGACGATATCGGCTTTCAGGACCTCGTCGTGATCCAAAGCAAAAATCATTTCGATCAGTTCTTCTTCGCTCTTGCCTTCAAGCAGTGCAGCTTCGAGGCCGTCTCTTTGCGGCAGGAAAACTTCATAACCGGCTTCTTCCAGAACTGTGACCACTCTCAGATTAAAGTCTTTTTCAGCCTGGGCAAACATCGGTGAAGCAAAATAGACTCTCTTGCCTTCTGCTTTAACCGGTTCTTTCTGGACGGTTACTTCTTCAGTAACTTTATTTTCAGGTGCGGTATTGTTTGTGTTTGTGCAAGCACTCGTACACAACAGAATTCCTATGCACAACAATATGTTACAGATCTTGATTAATGATTTATTCACGGGTTTCAATCCTCCTTTTCCCATGACTTTTACTAATTAGATTATAACAATTCTTTCTGGATATCTTCCTGTATCCCTGATCTGTTCTGCTTATTTGTTGAGTTAAAATTAATTATAGACAAGAGGTGAAAAAATGAAGAGTGTTGTTATTACCGGTTCAGCCAGAGGCTTTGGTTTGTGTCAGGCCAAGAAATTCAAAGAGTTAGGTTTTAATGTGGTGATTTCCGACATCAACGAAACAAATCTTAAAAAGGCACTTGAAGAACTTAAGAAGATCAATCCGGAAAACACTGGCGCGATCAGCGTGGTCTGCGATGTGACAAAACGGCAAGATCACGAAAAACTCTGGAAGGAAGCAAAAGAAGTTTTTGGTACAGTCGACATCTGGGTCAACAACGCCGGGGTCAATTCACCTGATAAACCGGTCTATGAACTTACGGATAAAGAAATTTCTTTTATTCTTGATGTCGATCTGAAAGGAGCGGTCTATGGTTCGGCTGTCGCTTTTGCCGGGATGAAAGAACAGGGCTTCGGTCAGATCTACAACGTTGAAGGATACGGATCCAATGACGCCATGATGACAGGTCTTACAATGTATGGAACGGCCAAAAGGGCAGTTACCTATTTCACCAGAAGCCTGGCTGAAGAAAGTCATGATCTGACAGGTGATAAGGTCAAGGTGTGCCGTCTCACTCCAGGCATTATGATTACCGACTTTATTACTCACGCCAATGGAGATAAAACAGAAATCGAATTACCGGAAAAGACCAAAAAAGTCTACAACATTCTCGGTGATTATCCGGAAACCATCGTTGACTATGTCGTTCCGCGAATGATCGCCAACGATAAGAATGATGCAGACGTTGTCTGGCTGACAGGCTTAAGAGCGTTCTCGAGATTCCTGTTTGCACCATTCAATAAACGCGATTTCTTCTCGGATACAAACAAGAAATAGTAAACTTCAAAACAGAACATCAGCCGTGCTTAGGTGAGCCTGGCTGATGTTTTTCTTAATCCAAAATTTCACTATTTTTACTCTATTTTTTCACTATTAACCTGATAAAAAAGACCTTACGCGTTCGCAAAGCCATGTTGTTATATTTGTTTGTTATTCATTATCCTGTTTGTCATAATCAAGCAGAATCGTCGTAAGAATTGCTATACCTTTCAGATAATCATCGACATCGATCCATTCTCTGACGCCGCTTCCTTCTTCCGGAAGATCACAATACGGACCTATCCCGACACAACGGCTGTTTCCGTAAAGGATAGGATAATGGATATCGCTTGCGCCATGATACTGATGGATGAAGTCTTTCTCTCCTGAAACATCGCTTATTGAATTTTCGATAAAACGGACAAACGGATCTTCGTTGGCGACCATGGCCGGTTCTGCTCTGTAGGTTCCTTTTTCCAAGATCCATTCTCCTTCCAAGCCTTCATAGAGACATGTCTTTATTTCATTGAAGACTTTTTCGGTTGTGAGCGGAGAGAAGAAACGGCAACGGAACAGACATTCGGCTTTTTCGCAGACCTTGCCATAGCCAGCGTCTGAACGAAGGGAACCGATATTCAGGATAAATGACGGCTGTCCTTTAAAAGAGCCGAAATCAAATATACATTCTTCTCTCTTTTTCCGGTTATACTCTTCTAATATCCTTACGGCCTCAGCCATGATCAGATTGGCGTTTATCCCTTCAGAAAAATCATCATGGGGAATACCTGGTTTACCTATAACCGTCAGTTTCATATCCAGCATGCCCAGGGAGATATTCTTTATCTCCTGAAAGCCGTGTCCGGTCTCAGCCGGATGAATGTAGAGCGAATCATCGCCGCTGTAACCTTTCATCATGGCGCTTAAAGTTCCGAATGCACCGCCGTGTTTTCCCAAGATCGACAGCGCTGTTACATCATAATTGAGATCTCCCGCTATCGCTAAAGCAGCCTTGATCCCTTCTAACATCATCGCAATACCGCCTTTATCATCAGCGACACCCAGGCCATAGATCTTGCCGTCTTTTTCTTCCGCCAGATATGGTTCCGCAAATTTACCGAAATGTTCTTCACCTTCGGTATCGATATGCGCAAACAACATCAGATTCTTTTCTGAATTTTTACCTTTTCTTATTCCTACAACATTATATGTTCCATCGGTATAGGTGATATCCGGCGGACAGTAGTCCGGACATTCTTTTACTCTTTCATCCATCCGGAATGTATCGGTTTCAAAACCAAGCTCGTTAAGTTTTCTTATTACGATCTCCTGCGCTATGGTGTCCTGTCCATCAGCGCTTGGCGACTCTATGAGTTCCTTTAGTGAGCTGATCAGCTCTTCGCGATGGTTATCGATATATTCCTGTACTTTCTGTTTCATGGTATTCTCCGCCTTTTTCTACATCTATCATAACAACTCTTTCTATTTTAAACTTACACATTATTATTAGGTGGTAAAATTCAAATAAAAGAGGGCAACGTGTTTAATAAAGATAAAACAGATAAAAACAATGACTGGCTGGCAGAAGAACTGGACAGAGAAAAGAAAACATCGGCCCGGGATCTTGATAAAGCTAACGGATCGAAATCTATAGATCAGTTCGTCAACAAAGTCGAGGCAGAAGACGAAGAAAAGAAGAAAGATGTCTGGCTGGAAAGATGGCTTGATATTGATCTTGTCATCGCTTTTGGTTTCCTCTGGCTGAATTATTTTCTGGATAATAAACAGTGGTGGCCACCGGTCTTTCTGATCTTGTGTATCTGTCCCGGAATGTTTATCTGGCCGTTTATTTTCAGAAAAGACATGCCTGCCTGGTATCTGATCCTTATCGGGATCGTGACGATCGTTCTTGAGTATCTGGTTTTATTTGAAGGCCGGCAATTTAATTGATCGTTTTGAATTTTAATAAAATACAAAGTGTATACTGGAATTAAATAAAAGCGGAATAATCATATGAAAAAACACACAAAAATAATTCTGATGGTCGCCTTAGCTTTAGCTATCGCTTTTTCTTCATTCGGACTGGTCCATTTCATTAAGCAGGAACACATCAGGCAACAGGAACTGGAAGCGGCAAGAAGAGTTCAGGAAGAAGCAGAAAGAAAAGCAGCCGAAGAAGAGGCAGCCAGGATAGCGGCTGAAGAAGCTAAAAGAGCTGCTGAAGAAGATCGCCGGACCAGAAATCCTCTGACCGGTCTGAAGATGAACGAAAACGCGATAGGCAAACGTCCGGTCGCGATCATGGTCGAGAACACACCGCCGGCTCGTCCGCAATGGGGCATGGATGATCCGCAATATGCTCCGGATATCATTCTGGAAGCTGAAGTTGAAGGCGGCATAAGCCGAACGATGTGGCTGTTTGCGGACTTTACCTCTTTACCGAAGATCGTCGGTCCGATCAGAAGTGCTCGTCCGCCTTATGTAAAATTCTCGGAACTCTTTGATTCGATCTACGTCCATTGGGGCCAGAGCGATTCCGCCGGTTCCTATGTGGGGGCCAGCGACATCATCGCTCAGGATGGTGTCAACAACATAAACCAGTTACAATACCGCGGCTATACCGAACTGTTTGGCCGTAACAAAGAAAGAGATGTCGCGATCGAACATACCGGTATTCTCTACAGCAAGAATCTGCCGCAGGCTATCGAAGAATACGGGTACCGGACCGATATGGACAAAACCAAGTTCACCTTCTTTGAATTCAATGATGAACTTTTACCGGTAAGCTACACGCCATGTAACGAGATCGTTGTTACGATTTCAGACAGAAGCTGGACCAAGACCTGGACTTATTCCAAAGCTGATCAGCTTTATCATACCGATGATTTCAAAAACAATCTCACGAGACAGAACATCATCGTTCTCTTTGACACAACGGAATACATCACTAAACCGGGTGCCAGCTTCTCATACTGTAACTACCTGTTTGAAGGTAATGAAGGAAAGCTCTGCAGCCTCGGTACCGTTGCCGATATAACCTGGGGTGTTGAAGATGGCAAGCTGATGATCAGGGACACTAACGGCGAGGTCGTCCATTTTAACAGAGGCAAGACCTGGATCGGCTGGATCTCTTCCAATCGCGGTGGATCTGTGGAGATCAAATGAGATTTCAATCGTTTCAGTCAAATTTCAAAACCGTCGGGTAATTCCGGCGGTTTAGTTTGTTTTGAAAAATAACGGATTATATTTATTCGACCGTTACCGATTTTGCCAGATTCCTTGGCTTATCGATATCGCAGCCCTTGTTTGTGGCTGTGTAATAAGCTAACAGCTGTAAGAGAACGATCGAAACGATAGGGTATAAGACATCGTTCATTTCTCTTAATCTTATTACATGCCTGAACTTATCAGCTTGCGTATCTTTTTTGGTTATAAGGATGACTTCCGCACCTCTGGCAATCGTCTCTTCGATATTGGAGATGGTCTTCTGCGCCACTTCGCTCTGGCTGGCGATGGCGATGACGACGGTCTTCTTTTCGATCAGCGCGATCGGTCCGTGTTTGAGTTCGCCCGCATAATAGGCATCCGCATGTACATAGGATATTTCCTTAAGCTTCAAAGCCCCTTCTAAAGCGGTTGGATAGTCAAGCAGTCTGCCGATAAAGTAGGCATCATTTTTCTTATCCAATAAATGCGAAAGTTCTTCGATCGTTTTTTCTTCCTTCAACATTTCTCTAACATAATCCGGAAGCTTCTTAAGGTCATTTAACAGTCCTTCATCTGCCACCACATCATTGATCTTCTCACTGAGATATATACTTAAACAGGTAAGAAGGGTGAGCTGCGTCGTGTAGGCTTTGGTGGAAGCTACTGAGATCTCCGGACCGGCACAGGTATAGATCGTCGCATCGGCGATCCTGGTCATCGAGGAACCAAGGGCGTTTACGACCGCGATCGTCTTGGCTTTCTTTTCTTTGGCGAGTTTCATCGCTGCCATCGTATCGGCAGTCTCACCTGATTGTGACACAAAAATGCACAGACTGTTTCTGTCGAGATATGGATCACCATATCTGAATTCACTCGCCGGCATATGGCTGATCGGCGTCTCGATGTTTCTCTGTAAGATCTGTGAGGCAAAGATACAGGCGTGATAAGCCGTACCACAGGCTACCAGATAGATCCGGTTGATCTTTTTCCACTTATAGTTAAGTTCATCAAGTTCTTTAAAAATGATCTTCTTGTTTACGAGAACACCCCTTAATGTTTCCTTGATGGCCGTTGGCTGTTCATGGATCTCCTTCAACATGAAGGAATCATAACCGCCTTTCTGAGCAGCTTCGATATCATAAGGGATATCGATCCATTTCTCTTCGGCCTTTTTTCCGTCAAAATCAAAAACTTCAATAGACTCTTTCTTCAGGATCGCGATCTGGCCATCTTCCAAAGGCAGGATCCTTTTCGTGTAAGCCAGTAAGGCCGGCGCATCCGAGGCACAGAAGGAAGCGTCTTTGGTCTTACCCAAGACCATCGGGCTTTCTTTTTTGGCGACATAGATCGTATCAGGCTCAATTGTCGAAACGATACATAAGGCAAAACTTCCTTCGAGTCCCTTCAGAGTTTTCTTCAGAGCCTCAAACAGATCATGAGTGTCATTATAGTAATAATCATCCAGCAGATTGACGACGATCTCGGTGTCGGTTTCCGATTGAAAACTGTAGCCTTTTTCGATCAGCGCCTCTTTAAGTGAAGCGTAATTTTCAATTATTCCGTTGTGAACTAAAGAGATCGTGTTCTTCTGATTACTGTGAGGATGTGAGTTGAGCTGTGAAGGTACGCCATGGGTCGCCCAGCGTGTATGACCGATACCACAGATCTGAGGACAATCCTTGTCCTCCAGCAGTTTTTCAAGTTCACTCAGTCTCCCCTTTGTTTTGTAGGTCGAAAGACCTTCTTCATCGACTAAGGTAACGCCGGCCGAATCATAGCCGCGATACTCCAGTTTCTGAAGTCCCTGCATGACAAAAGAAAGCGCAGGGTCTTTACCGATATAACCGGTAATTCCGCACATAACAAAAACCTCCTTAATGTCATGAAGGATACCGAATGGATCTGTTCAATCCTCACGAATTGTTTTTTCCCATTGTTCAGGCCGTATCAGGCCTCTGGACCATCCGCCGAATCTTTCGATAAGCCCAGCCCTCGTCAACTTGAATACTCAAGTCCTGGCGCTAAAATGTCAAAACATCATGACTTTTCTATTATATAAAACTATCGTTTAATGTCAAAACAAAACACCATTGAAGGTGTTTTGTCAGGGTGGTTATCATTCCATATTGCGACATTGTTTAAGCAGTTCAATGATCGAAAGATGTTGCGGACAGGCTCCTTCGCATTGTCCGCATTCGATACAATCAGAAGCCTTTCCTCGATTGCGGGTCACAAACATATAGTCTCTTTTCAGCTGATCATCCGTTAAAGAGAAAAGTATCTGCTGGTTCTTCAGCTGGAAAATTTCCGGGATCGGGATCGACATCGGACAGCCCTCGGTGCAATAGTGACAGGCCGTACACTTGATCTGTTTGTCATCCTCCAGGATCTTCTGAACTTTTCTGATAACTTCTCTTTCTTCTTCGCTTAACGGTTTGAAGTCTTTCATATAAGAGAGGTTGTCTTCCATCTGTTCGATCGAGGACATACCGGATAATACCGTGATGATCCCATCAAGGGAAGCCACGAATCTTACCGCCCAGGATGCGCAAGAGGCCTCAGGATTAAACTGTTTGAAAGTGTCCATGATCGAAGCTGAAGGATAAGCGAGCTTGCCGCCTTTGATCGGTTCCATAACGGTCAGAGGCTTGTTGTGTTTTCTGACCACTTCGTAACATTTTCTGGAAGCGACTTTCTCATCTTCCCAATCCGCGTAGTTGATCTGTAACTGCACAAATTCAACATCCGGGTGTTTTGTTAAAAGTTCGTCTAACAGCTCAGGAGTTCCATGGAAGGAGAAGCCGTAATGTCTTACTAATCCTTTTTCTTTCAGACCTTTGACATAATCCCAGATACCATATTCATCATATTTTGAAACGTTATTGTTCTGGATACCGTGTAAGAGATAGAAATCAAAATAGCCGGCACCGGTCCTTTCCAAAGAAATGTTGAATTCGTTCTTGGCGCTTTCTTCATCACTGACACCGATCGCCGCACTTAACTTGGTTGCGACATAATAGGTCTCACGTGGATAACGGTCAACGACTGCTTGAGTATTTCACCGCCTGCGTATCATCATGTTAATCTGTCTGATATCACTATGTTAATGATATCGGTATCGCCGTGTTAATAATAAATACCGCAATGGATATTCCGGAACTCGGGAGCCAATCTGTCCGCTAGTCAAAGCC
>JAFRJA010000108.1 GCA_017432545.1 Erysipelotrichaceae bacterium | reverse complement strand
AGTAATGTCACTAACTTAATCCAGTGACTTCAGTGGGCTTATGACCGCAGTTTCATTGTTTACGATGATGACTGCGGTTTTCTTATGTTTCATTCATGAAGAAAAGAAGATAATCGATATATCTTTGCTGAATTATGGATTATATGGTCTTAAATATCGTGTGAATATCGATTATAATGAAATCGGTTAATTGAATCTGTAGCCGAATGATACAAAGCCCTGCGATCTGACATTACGGTCATAATGTCGATCAGGCCTTATCGGAAGTATCTGCGAGACTATCAGATTCTCGAGATCAGGCGGGTCACCGTCTTTTCTTTTGATCATATATTGCTTCACAAAGAAGATCGCCATACTGATATTCACCTTGTATTCCAGCTTTCTTTTCTTCTTTTCCAGTTTCTTGTCCTGTACATGATCAATGATAATCATCGAGATGTTAAACATGATCATCCTCGCCCATATTTCCTGTTTTATGAAATCTCTTCTTTTGGAATGTAAGGCATTAAGATCCACCGAATACTTCAGGTGTCTGTAGGATATTTCGATATCCCACCTAAGCTTGTATAGCTCTTTAATATCGCTTGAAGAGAATTCGTTCCTGTCAAGATTGGTAATTATTGATTCATATTCTTCATCCTTGCCGCCGATCCTTACTCTCACCACTCTGTAATCAGCTTCATGGAAGTGATTGTCCTTATCCAGGAAGTCAAAGCGCTGATTGGTCATGATCGGCTTGTATATATGAGGATTGTCTTTGATGAAATTGGTCTGTCTGTTGGTGAATATGATATGGACATCTTCATCAAATTCGCCATTCTTAGGCAAAGATCTGAAACTTTTAAGTACTGACGAAGGTGAATTTATGTCTTTGACCCTTATCAGGAATTTATGACCAGTTTTCTTAAGATGTTCAAAATTATTGAAAGACTCATAACCCCGATCGGCGATATAGATCGCCTTATCGCCTTCATATCTTTCTGCCAGAGTCCACATGGCCATCTTCTCATCTTCTTTTCTTAATGGCTGGATTATATTGTCGAAATAGCGGTGATTGAGTATGTCATAGAGGCAATTGAGGTGATAATTGTTGAATCCGATCGCTTTATTGCTGTATTTTTCATACGAATCAAAATCATTGGGATCCGTGCATATTGTCAAGTCGCTTCCATCCACTGAGAGTAATCTGTATCCCTTATAGGTTTTATCACATGGATAGGCCTTATTGATCATCTTCAGTAATTCAATAAAGGCTTCTTCCTTTATCTTGACTCTTGATCTGATGAAACCGGGCAATGATACAGTGCCGGTATCATAGTCAAAGTATTCATACAGCTCCTTCTTCAAAGATGATGATCCGATCGACATCAGGATCTTCATATCTTCTATGAAGCTGAGCTTCCGGTCCTTTCTGGTGAACCAGCTTTCCTTGGAAAGCAGCTTCTTATCATGTTTTATCTGATCGAGCTTGGCCAGTTTGTGATCCAGCACTGTAAACACTTTACTTGAATAGGAGGACTTGCTCATAACTTATTCTCCAAAGCAGCGCTTTCACAAAGCAGAAACAGAATAAATCTTTTGAATCTTAAAAATCTTCTCTTCATTTCAATGAACTCCTTTCACCTTCCTAACGAAAGCGCGGAGTGAAACGGAGCGCCCGATTTCCAGATTTCTGTCAAGGGTTTTTCATTATTTTCTTCAATGAAAGACAGAATAAAAAAACAGGCTATGATTTTACTCATATCCTGTTTAGCCCTGAATGATATGTCACGCTAAGTTAGTGACATTACTTGTCAGAGGGTGATTATTATCTGGTCACAGGAGTAGATATTACTAACACTCATAGGATTAATTTTGATGATTGTTACTATGTTTCCAAAGAACGTTATGAAATGGATGATAAGATCCAACTTAGAGTCGGAGATATTATCGTAACAAAAGATGGAACAATAGGAAAAATTGGAATCATAGACAAATTGGATAAGCCAGCAACATTAAACAGTCATCTGTTTTTAATAAGAAATGAAGCGCCAAATGTTCTTGATACGGATTATTTATTCCAAATATTGAGATCTGACACATTTCAAAAGTTCGCAACAAACAACACCTCTGGATCAAATATACCCGCTTTTACTCAGGCGAATATATCAAAATTTGAAATAGATTTACCACCGTTACAAGAACAGAAAAAAAGATCTGCAATATTGAGAAGTATTGATGAAAAAATCATAAACAACAGCAAGATTTCTGCTGAACTTGAAGGGCTTGCTAAAACAATCTATGATTACTGGTTCCTTCAGTTTGAATTTCCTAATGAAGAAGGAAAACCATATAAATCATCTGGAGGAAAGATGGTTTATAACGAGGAGTTGAAAAGAGAGATTCCAGAGGGATGGGAAGTTATGAGTGTAAAGGATATTATCAAGCATATTAACACCGGCCTAAATCCAAGGGACAATTTTGTACTTAATGAAGGTGGCGATGTACGATACATAACTGTAAAGAATCTCACAATAGAAGGAACTATAGATTTTTCAGGATGCGATTTCATTACTCAAGATGTTAAAAAACTAATTAACAAAAGGTCAATGATTGCCAAAGGAGATATACTATTTGCTAGCATCGCTCCTCTTGGGAGGTGCTTCTTGATGCTTGAAACACCAGTTGATTGGGAAATCAATGAATCCGTATTTTCTATTAGACCAAATATTGATTTGGTTAGTTCTGTTTATCTTTATATGTTTTTTATGAGTGATTGGTTTATAAAAAAGGCAGAACACAGTTCAACAGGAAGCGTATTCAATGGCATAAGAATTTCTGTATTGGAAGATACAAAAATAATTGTTCCACCTAAAAACGTTATGAAAGATTTCACTAATAGAGTATCACCTGCGTTAAGGAAAAAGTATTTGAGTAGCAAAGAAAACGAGAAGCTTGTATCTATTCGTGATTGGTTGCTGCCAATGCTGATGAATGGGCAAATTACATTTAAGAAATGAAGATAGAAAAAACTAAAAAACCAGGTTCTAAAACAATTAATTATAAAGAAGCAAAGGAAAACCGAGAACTTATAAATAAAGCGTTGAATGTTTTCCATTTGGTCAACATGAATGAATTAAATACAGTCAGTAATTATAACGTTTCTAAATACAAGAATTCGTCATTCACTTTTCGTGAGATAAAAGACGAATTAAACCAAGCGCTCACGCTTCTGAATGATGAAAAAAGCTTGATGGCAATTGTCTTACTAAGAAATGTATATGAAGACATGATCTATTTCTTTGCAACAATTATTGATTCTTCAATCAAAGTGGATGTTAAAACAAGTCCAAAAGATTTAAGAGATGTTGTGAAAAATAATTCAAATACGTATTTTGATAATTTATTTGTTGAAGAAGATTTTGATGAGTTTTACCGTTATCTGTCAAAGATGGTTCATGTCACAAGTATTAAAGAGTGTATCAGTTTTTTGGATTCAAAGAGCAGATATAAGCCATTTATTATCACAGAAATAAAGTGTGTCGCTATTATTTTTGAATGCATGTTGATGCAATTCCTTAATTCAATTGGAAAATATAACAGTGACCTCTATGAAGACACTTTATTCGTTGTATCATCTTGTTCGATTGCTAATTCAATTATGTTTGTTGCTACATTTAAGAATAAACACAATAGAAAAATAAATGACTATTTTCACGATCCCAGGAGTCAAAGCTATTTCAACGATCGAATCACTAATATACAAAACGATTTATCATTTTTAATTGCTGAAAGTAAAAAATACAACGAAGCTATAAACAAGAAAACAAAAGAGCTTTCAAAAAAATATAAAGAACTCGGATATGAAGAAATGATTAACAACGAATTATTGACAAACAGTAAGGAATTGTCGAATTGATCTGGTGAACCCTCAATAAAAAATTTTTTTGACAATAGTATTATTAAAAACTATTTTGATAAAGCTCGTCTTTCCAAGACGGTTGCTGTTTACAGTTCTGTGACTTAGAAAATTGAAAACAAAAAAAAGGAAAAAACATGGCAGAAAAGAAACATTCAAGTCTTATCGTACTTGAAATACTAAAGAAATATTCTGATGAGGATCATATCTTGTCTACTAAAGATATCCTTCGAATTTTAAAGAATGAATACGATATAACTTTAGAGAGAAGAGCGATCTATTCCAATCTGGAAATTTTAAGACAGGCCGGTTATAAGATCAGTGATATCAGCGATAACGGTAAAGGATATTTCTTAGAAGAAAGGCAGTTTGATAAAGGTGAAGTTCTTTTATTATGTAATGCGATACATGCATCACATTTTATTTCGCAGAAGCAGTCTAAGAAGCTTATAGATGAATTATTAAACACCCAAAGCAAGTATGATGCGAAAGAGTTTACTGATGCCGTATACATACCTAATCCTTTAAAGACAGCTAATAAAGAACTCATGTATAATGTTGAGATCGTTTCTGAAGCTATCAGAGAGAATAAAGTTCTTAAATTCACTTATCTAAAATACAACAAGGATAAGAAACTTGAACCAAGAAGAGAAGAACCATATATCGTTGAACCAAGATATATCGTCTATCAGGATTCAAGAGCTTATATGATCTCGACCAGTCCAAGACACGAAGGTTTTACTCATTACAGATTAGATAAGATATCTAATGCGACTGTTGAACAGGAAAAGGCCAGAAAACTGAAGAGAAATTCAGAAGCATATGAATATGCCAGAAATAAACTGTTCATGTATTCAGGAGAAATGGAACTTGTATCGTTCAGATGCCATGAATATATCATGGATCAGATGATAGATCTGTTTGGAACTGATCTGAGCGTTATTTCTGATGGAAGCGAGTATTTCATCATCAATATCAAAACAAGCCGTCAGGGGGCTCTATTCCTGGCGCAGCAGTTCATGGAATATATAGAACTTCTTAAACCGGAAGACTTAAGAGAAAAATTCAAAGAGAATTTGAAGAAGGCTGTAAGGAAGTATAAATGATAAACAGTCCACGTTGTTTATATAGTAATAGTTTCATAGATTTTTTAAATGAACCAGATTCATATATTTTTGGTGCTCTTAATGATAACTATCATGGTGATGCAAGAACTACTACAAGAGAAGCGTGGAAAGATGAAATCTCAATAATGAAAGGCGTTATATCTCGTCTATTAGATAAAAAAGGGCAGATTATTTTCGAATACGATATTCCACGTCTTGGTAAGAGAATAGATGTTGTTCTGTTATATAAAGGCATTATCTTCTGTATAGAGTTTAAAGTTGGCGAAACAAGCATCTTAGAAGCCGATATTGATCAAGTATTAGACTATGCCTTGGATTTAAAGAACTTCCATAAGTTCAGTTTAGATAAAGTGATTGCTCCAATATTAGTAGCGACAAATCACAGGGGATCTTCAACTGAGATCCAAATGTCTATATATGATGATAGAGTCATTAATCCGCTTGTAACAGGTAAAGATGGTATTAATGATTTAATAGCTTTAATGTTGGATAAATATCCATATGAACCGCCAATTGATGAGAATTGGATTATTAGTCCATATGCACCAACACCAACCATAATTGAAGCCGCCAGATCACTTTATGAAAATCATACTGTTGAAGACATTACAAGACATGAAGCAGATAAAGTTTCTACGGATAGGACGATCACTTATATTTTAAAAGTAATAAAAGAAAGTAAAGAGAAACAGAAAAAGAGTATCTGTTTTGTAACAGGAGTTCCGGGAGCTGGAAAAACTTTAGTTGGACTTGATGTTGCCATAAAACAAACTTATCAAGGACATAAAGATCCAGTTAAAGATGAAGGAGCTGTATACCTATCTGGTAATGGACCGCTAGTTGCGGTATTAACTGAAGCGCTAGCTCAAGATAACTATAAAAAGTGTCATGAAAGAGGTGAACAAAAGAAACTCAGTGATTCTCGTCGTGAAGTAGCTAAATCAATCCAAATGATTCATCGCTATCGCGACAATATGTTAAAGAAAATAAAGAATCCTGTGGAAAACGGAATTCTTGAAATAGATCCTGAAAAAGCTGTTAAAAATGAAGAAGCAGGTTTTGGTGAAGTTGAGCACGTTGCTATTTTTGATGAGGCACAGCGTTCGTGGACTCATAAGAGATTAGCTGAATATCTTAAGAGAGGTGGAACTTATGGGAACAAATTAAAGGTTCCAAATTTCCCAATGTCAGAAGCAGCCTTTTTGATATGGTCTCTTGATCAAAGAGAAGACTGGGCAACCATAATATGTTTAGTTGGTGGCGGCCAGGAAATTAATACTGGCGAAGCAGGAATATCAGAATGGATAAAAGCAATAAATGAAAGATTCCCTTATTGGGAAGTATATATTTCTCCAGAACTTAGAGAAGCTGAATATGCGGATGGAAGAGTAAATGAATTATTAAAAGATAAACAGAATGTTGTTTATTCAGAAGACTTACATCTTCGTGTTTCCTTGCGTTCATTCAGAGCAGAGAAACTATCTGCTTTCGTGCATTCACTTTTAACCTTTGAAAATGACGCAGTTTCATTATATGAAGAAATAAAAGATAGATATCCAATCGTATTAACCAGGGACATGGACAAAGCGAGAAAATGGCTCCATGATAAAGCTAGAGGAAGTGAACGTACAGGAGTACTTGTTACTAAAGAATCGGCCAGATTTAAACCACTAGCTATTCATATCTTGCCATCAGGAGATGAAAATGCTGTTCATTGGTTCTTAGAAGATAAAGCTGATACCAGATCATCAAACTATCTAGAAGATGCCGCAACAGAAATACAGGTTCAAGGTTTAGAGTTAGATTATACCTGTGTTCTTTGGGATGCCGATATGCGATATGAAAATGGTAGATGGCACTTCTATAAGTTCAATGGACAAACAAAATGGAACGAAATAACAGGAGACAGTGAATCTAAACAAGACCAGATTAAATATATGTTAAATGCATATAGGGTTTTACTTACCAGAGCTAGAATTGGAATGGTTATTTGTGTTCCTGCAGGAAATCCAAATAAAACAGCTAATGGATTCTGGGAAGATAGAACAAGATTACCAGAGTACTATGACGGGACTTATAACTATTTGAAGAGTTTGGGAATAGAAGAAATTTAAAAAGCAGCCTATCTTATTTAAATCGGAGTTTAAAAATCTAGGAAACGAATTAATGGAAGATAAACTAAATCATTTTATTAGAATTATCAGAGAAATGATGTTTTTCAATGTTTAAGAAATTTCGTTGATGAAAACCCTTTTTATGACAATGCAAACGTTAAACATTCAATTAATAAAGCTATTGAGACGGTGAGCAAAGCCAAGAAATCAAAAATATATGGTGCAATTGAAGTGGTTTGCAAGTATTTGATAAAAGATGAATTTCAGCAGAAGAAAGTATTCAATATTTTATGTGCAATAGCAGATCCTGAAGATACCATACCTATGTTTTTGAACAGAATAAGCATGATTGAATCAATTGTTAAGCAAAAGAATGATGAAGAAGAGAAAAAAGGAAGTGCCTTGTCATCAATACACGCTGCAAAAGGTTTAGAGTTCAATACTGTTTATCTAGCAGATGTGTATGATAAAGTTTGCCCGAGAGTATTATCAAACGAAGATCACAAACTATATGAGGAAGAAAGAAGAATTCTTTACGTTGGGATGACAAGAGCAAAAGATAAACTTGAATTCATTAATGCACTCGACAAAAAAAGTGAGTTTATTGAAGAAATAATCAATGGAAAAAGAAAACCAAGGGTATTTAGAGCAACAAGTCAACAGCTTAAGAACTAGGCGTGTTTTTGGTAACATCATTTTGATATCGTATTAATGGTTAACAGGAGGGCCATTAATGTTCGAAGAAATCAAAGTCAGAAACAAAACATTAGATCTGTATAAGCTTCTTTCCCGCAGTGATTTTAATGGGAATTATGAGGATGCCTATACCATTGAACAGTTATTCACATTGCTATGTGTGGATCTGATCTCCAACTCTAAAGATTATTCAATAAAGTTAAAGCCAAAGGAGATGCTGGAACTGGCTAAAGACATCATCAGAGTATTTGAGATAGATAATGGTGTCAGTAACTTCTCTGTATATAACTGGACCAGAGCTGCCTTTGAATATATGAAGGAAGATAACAAATCATATAAAGACATTCACAAGATGAGTACGATAGATCTGAGAAAGATACTATCTGAATATCTTGAGTTAAGTGATGAATAAGAAAAAGAATAATAAAGAAAAGAAAACATATACCACGGTCATTTTGGCTCTTATAGCCGTGGTTTTTGCTGTAGTGGTATCTTCATCATTTGAACGGTCAACGGCTGTCAGTAAGCCTGAAAACAGCTCTAAACCGGCTGATAACATCACAGCAGAACCGGTTCAGGTAAGCAATGATAAAACTGATTCCAAACCGGTCGATAATAAGGATCCTTTAGGCTTAAACTATTCAGATAATACCTATCTTACTGAATCACAGATCAGAAACAGATTGAGCAGATCGGAGCTTGAGTACTGTTCAAACTTTATCGAAAACAAACGCAACGATTATTCTTTAACCTGGAATCTGGCAAGTAATGGAAAAGAAGTATACAGATGCGATTATACCTACAGCAGGCATTCAAAAGGAAACGATTCTGTTGCTGCGTGCAGTGTATCAGAAGGATATGATGATTATAAAGCTGGTGATAAGAGACTGATAAGAGAATATATCATGCCTGAAGCAGACGATCATATCGACATGTGGGTATATGAAAACGGCAGTTCATACTATGATGAACATTTCATCTTAGGCAAATACTCTGATATGGAATGCTATGTAAAGGGTGATGATATCTACTTTACCTATTACTGGTATCAGGATACAGAAGATAGTCCTGTTTTGGTTTATAAGTCTACCGCAAAGAATACCACTACGACATCAGGCCAGAGATATAACGCTGATCTCTGGGATCTCTATGAAGAATCATACAGGAATATAAACATAATTCCATATGATGATTATCCAAGAGAATACGATTATTATGAAGTCTATAAGGATTATAAGAATAAGGACAGAAAGAAAAAGGAAGAGGAAGATCTCAAAGATAAGATAGAAATCTATTGTGCCTGTCAAGATGAAATGGATCTTTATTCAGAGTATATGGAAGATTTCTATGACTATGAAGATGCTTCGGATTTCTGGGAGAAATACTGCCGTTGATAAATGCATAATTGAACTTTATTACTCTGGTGTGAAAGAGAATTTGCAAAAAATATTATATACTAATTGGTAATTGAAAGAGATATCAGTATGAACCTAAAGCTGAACATAAAAAAGAAGATCATTATCCTTATAGTCATATTTGCGACCATATTGAGTGGGGTAGCTCTGTTTGTTAGTTCCAGAACGATCACCAAAATGGTGGATGAAAACTATCAGAACCGCACGGATGAGATCGCTGCTACAGTTGCCAGAGTCATTGATGCAGATGCTGCTGAGAAACTGACCAAAGAGCTTATGTCCGTCTATTATTCGATCGATGAAAAGGTCGGTTCGGAAGAGTGGGGAACACCTGAATTTGACGCCTATATCGCAAAATATGAACATCTGCGTGATACCGATGAATTCAAGCTGCTGCTTAATCAGCTGAGATCACTTCAGGAAGTCAACAGTGTTGACTGCATCTATCTGATCAATGTCGAGTTTGACAACAAGCAGTTTATTTATGTCGTTGATGCGGCTTTGGAAGATGAGTGTCCTCCGGGCTGTTTTGATCCGCTGTATGAAATGAATTACGGTATAATCGAAGATCATGATATCGGTTTCCCGGCTTATATCACAAATACTGAAGAATACGGATGGCTGGTTACTTCAGCTGCTCCTGTATATAACGGCAAAGGCGATCTGGTCTGTTATGCAGCTGTCGATGTTTCGATGGACGACATAAGAAAAGAACAGCAGGACTTTATTTCATCCCTGGCTATTGCTCTGATCCTCATGACGGTAGCGATCTGTGTCATTACGATAAGAATAATTGACAGTTCGCTTGTAAAGCCTCTGAACCTGCTCTCAGAAGCTGCTCTGAAATATCGTGATTCCAAGAGTAAGCAGAAAGCTTCATTCGATGAAATAGAAATCAAGACCGGTGATGAGATCGAAACGCTTCACAGATCTATGGTCCAGATGGAAAGAGATATCGATAACTATATCGAAAACCTGGACAAGACAAGACAGCAGCTGACATCTACCAAGCAGGAAGCTGAAGAAATGAATGAACTGGCCCATAAGGATTCTCTGACTGGTATCAGAAACAAACTGGCGTACGATCAGGAAGATGAAAAACTGAGAAAAGAATTAAAAGAAGGCAAAAATGAATTCGGTATTGCGATCGTTGATCTCAATGATCTGAAGTCCATAAACGACAACTACGGTCATGACTGTGGAAATATCAGTATCGTCAAGATCGCTCGAATCATCTGTGAAGTCTTCCTGCATTCTCCGGTATTCAGGATCGGCGGTGATGAGTTTGCCGTCATACTGAAGAATAACGATTATGACAAGATCGATTCACTGATCGAGGAATTCAATCAACGTCTCAAAGCCCTTGAACAGGAAGATATTGAGCCTTGGGAAAAGGTCGGCGCTTCGATCGGGTATGCTTTATATGATCCGACACTGGATAACAGCGTAGATGACGTATTCAGAAGAGCTGATCAGGATATGTATCAGAAGAAGAAAGAAATGAAAAAGGGCAGATAAATAAATCAAGTCGAAGTGAACTGCTGGCTGATCGAAAAAACAGTTCACTATTCTTTTTGTACGGTTTATTATTCTCTTTTTTGACACTCCTCACGACTGAAGTCGAGGGATTCTTGTTTCAACGACAGCCACATTGCTGTTAAAGCTTTAGTTTTACACGGTTTCCACAAGCGTAAATTCTCATATGCCCTATGGTACTGATTATGTTTAGACTAAAGACAGTCCTTTATTAAGTATGTTGATACTTGGGTAATGTTACTTTTACATTTGTCCCGTTATTCTCGATGACAGGTTTCTTTTCTTCTTTTTCGTACTCCTTAATAATACGATTCAATCCTGAAGAACGATAATAAAGTATCCCTTAGTTCTAAGAAACAATTAAGGGAATATCACCTTAATTTATTTACTAATCCCTTAAATTATGATATAAAATAAGGGAAACAAATTGGAGGTAAGGGGATGCGTGAGTTCAATTACAAAAAGATCAGCGAAATGAAGTGGGATTCTGAAATACTTGGACTGATTGCCGCAATCTATAAAGAAGCAGGAAAACAGGAACTGTATTTAAAGCAGAGACCGCAAGAGCTGGAGAAGCTTGTCGAGATTGCGAAGATCCAAAGCACAGGAGCTTCTAACGAGATTGAAGGTATTGTTACAACAGATACCCGTATAAGACAGCTGGTCGAAGAAAAGACGACCCCCAGAAACCGCAGCGAACAGGAGATTGCCGGTTATCGGGATGTACTCTCGATTGTTCATGAAAGCTTTGATGCGATCCCAATCAAACAGAACTATATCCTTCAACTTCATAAGATTCTTTATACTCATGCGAATAATCCAATCGCAGGTCACACAAAAAATGTTCAGAACTATATTAGTGCTACGTATCCGGATGGCCAAACAGTTGTTTTGTTTACTCCGCTGACTCCATATGAAACGCCGGAAGCTCTGGATAGAATCTGTGAAGAATATAACCGTGTAATCGGAAATATGGAACTGGATCCGCTGATCGCGATCCCGGTTTTTATACACGATTTTCTTTGTATCCATCCCTTTAATGCCGGAAATGGGCGCATGAGCAGACTGTTGACGACGCTACTACTTTATCGAAGCGGATTCTATGTGGGAAAGTATATTTCTCTGGAAGCTAAGATTGCAAAGAACAAGGAACTTTATTACGATGCGCTTGGTGCATCCCAAAACGGATGGCATGAAGGAAACGATGACCCGGTTCCGTTTATTAAATATCTTCTTGGAACGATTCTGGCAGCTTACAGAGATTTTGAAGACAGATTTGCTTTAGTAGAAACAAAACGATCTGCTTTAGAGACGGTGAGACTGGCGGCTCAGCAAAAAATTGGCAGATTCACAAAACAGGATATCCGGGAGTTATGTCCTTCTCTGAGCTTAAGTTCTTTGGAAGGTGCCTTGCGGAAGATGGTGGATTCCGGTGAACTGAGGCGGGAAGGGAATGGCAAGAATATCCATTATTTCAGAACGCGATAATTATAAATATCAGAACCTGTATAGACCTGAATTGAAAGGCTGAAGCGAAGTGAAAAATCTATTTTAAGGTTATATTTAACAGGTTAAAAGGAACGAATGGTTCGCTTTCATCCTCCTGTTGTTTCAAATTTTATTGCAAAAGTCCTATGAAAAATGCAGAAATTTTTGCAAAAGTTATAGGACTTTTGTATTATTTTAATAGAATAACTGTCTGGAGCATGAAATGTATAGGGAAATCATTAACGACTTAATAAAGTGGAAGGATTCACTCAGAAGAAAACCTCTGCTTCTGACCGGTGTCAGACAATGCGGTAAGACTTATATCGTGAATGAGTTTGGAAAGAATCATTTCAATAATATCGTGTATCTGAATTTTGAAGAATCAGAGAACGCCGGAGCTATTTTTGATTATGATTTTGACGTGAATAGAATTATCGGCGAAATAGAGCGTCATGAAGGTAAAGAGATCATTCCCGGTGATACCTTGCTTTTCTTAGATGAGATTCAGAATTGCCCAAGAGCGATCACGTCTTTAAAATATTTTTGCGAAAATATGAAAGAACTGCATGTCGTTTGTGCGGGTTCGTTACTGGGAATTGCCATAAAAAGAGAACAGGTCTCTTTTCCCGTTGGGAAAGTTAACAGGCTTGAACTTTATCCCATGAGTTTCAAAGAATTCGTAATTGCTTCAGGTCGCAAAGAACTGATTGAAACATTAAGTAACTGGCAGATCGACAGACCCGTGCCTGATCTTTATCTGGTTCCTATGAAAAAACTGCTTAAAGAATATTATATTATCGGAGGAATGCCGGAAGCTGTTCAGACATGGGTCGATACACATAATTATTCTGAAGTTGAAGAAGTTCATAAAGAAATATTACGCGATTATGCCGATGATTTTTCTAAACACGCTCCACTAAGTGATGTGCCAAAGATCCGCTGGATATGGGATTCAGTTCCTGTTCAGCTCGCGAAAGAAAATAATAAATTTGTATTTTCTCATGTAAAACAGGGAAAAAGATCGGCGGAACTGGAGGACGCTCTGCAATGGTTAACAGATGCCGGAATGATATCGCAATTATATCTGGCAGAAAAACCTGAACTTCCTTTATCCGGCTTTGCCGGCAAGACCTATTTCAAGGTCTATATGTCTGATATTGGATTATTGCGGACCAAATCTCAGATTTCACCTGAAACCATACTGAATGAAACAGATTTGTATATCAGATATAAAGGTGCGTTCGCTGAAAACTATGTATTGAATGAATTACGTTCAATAGGAAAAGAACCATACTTTTGGCGTTCCGGTAATACGGCTGAAGTAGATTTTATTTACGAGGATCATGAATCTGTTATGCCAGTCGAAGTTAAAGCAGCCGATAATACACAGGCAAAAAGCTACAAGCAATTCTGTAAAAAATATGAGCCTGCGTTCGGTTTTAAGATATCAGAAAAGAATATTGGATCAAATATTTGTGAGCAGACAAAAACGATCAGTTTACCACACTGCCTGGTCTGGAATATGGATTATTATATTCAATAACCTTAGATACTTTAGGAAACTGATTAGACAGGAAAGCTGAAACAGAAAATGCCAATAGAAATAAGAAAAAACAACATAGCCAATATCAGAGCAGATGCGCTAGTTAATCCTACCGATCACTTTTTGTCCGGTTTTAATTCCATAGACAGAGAGATCCATAATGCCGCCGGTCCGGCGCTTGATTTAGAATGTGAGAAGACTTTTTATCTTAACAGCGGATCAGCTGTAATAACTAATGCCTATGGTCTTACCAATTACAGAAATATCATCCATATCTGCGGGCCTGATTATACAGGCGGAGGTCATGAAGAACAACTGCTTCTTGAATCCTGTTATGAAGAATGTCTGAAACTGGCAAAAGAGAACCAGCTTGAATCTGTCGCTGTTCCTGTGTATGATTCCGGTACTTTTGGTTTTACGACAGGACGGGTCATAAGGATCGCAACCAGAGTTATCAGTGATTTTCTTGCGGAAAATGATATGACGGTCTATCTTCTTGTGAATGACAGGGAGTTTATAGACAGCAGAGATGATCTTTACGCAGATATAAACAGTTATCTGGAAAGTAAAATCAGAAAGGTCGATACTGAAGCAAGTTCAAAACCAAAGCATAAGAACAAAGCCAAAGAAGATCATTTGTCATTAATAAGCGATAAAATACAGGGTCTTCAGGGAAATATCAAAGAAACAGTTTTATATGAAGATGAAGAACAATACGATCTGTTTGATGAAGAAGCTGCGGAAATCGTTCCTTATGAAAAAGCAGAGTCTGAACTGCATTACTATTCTGAAGCTTCAGATCTGCCTAGATTTGAACCTGATGAGTCTTTTTCCGAATGTCTGATCAGAATGATCGATGAAAAAGGCATGAATGATCCTGAGGTCTATAAAAAGGCCAATATCGACCGTAAACATTTCAACCATATCAAGAACACCAAAGACTACAAACCTAAGAAGGAAACCGTTGTGGCTTTGGCTATCGGTATGGAACTTGGTATGAAAGATACTGATTCATTGCTGGAAAAAGCCGGTTTTGTCTTATCCAGGTCCAGTAAGTTCGATCTGATCATCAGATACTGTATCGAACATAACATTTACGATGTATACAGGATAAATGAGATCCTGTTTGCGGAAGATCAGAAGACTTTAGGCTGTTAAAAATGTCGTCTGGCAGACGACCAAAAGTATTTCTCTTAAGCATAAGATGTGATTGTAGTGATACGATCACATTTTTAAAAAGGAGAAAGAAAAGAGAATGAAAAAAGATTTAACAGAACTGGTATTTATTTTAGACAGAAGCGGATCTATGAGCGGTTTACAGAAAGATACGGTAGGTGGTTTCAATTCCTTTATTGAGAAACAGAAAGGTGTTGATGGAGAATGTCTGGTATCGGTAGTGCTGTTTAACAACATAAGCAGCGTTACTTATGATAGGGTTGGACTAAAGGAAATCAGAAAGATGGAACTGAATGACTATGTACCATCAGGTTCAACCGCTTTAATTGATGCGATGGGAGATGCCATTCATCATATCAGGAATGTCCATAAGTATATCAGAGAAGAAGATATTCCTGAGCATACGATGTTTGTGATCATGACCGATGGTGAAGAAAACGCTTCTCACAGATACAGCTCAGATGAAGTAAAGAAGATGGTTTCACAGCAGAAGGAAAACGGCTGGGAATTCCTGTTCCTTGGTGCCAACATCGATTCTGCTGAGACAGCGAAAGAATACGGTATCGATGAAAGAAGAGCGACAAATTATCACAGTGATGAAAAAGGGACCAAGAAGAGTTTCAAAGCATTATCTGATGCGGTCTGCTGTTTACGAAGTGTCGGACAGGTCGATGAAGAGTGGGATCGTGAGATCGCGGAAGATTATAACAGCAGGAAAGCCGATCGACACTGATATGATAAATCAGCTGTGTTTAAAAATAATAATGAGTATTTTGTTGGTACTGTTAACAATTTAGCAATCTGATGTACATGATCGTATAGAAGGATCATCTGTCTGAAAATCGGAATCACAGAAAAGAAGAGGAGATATTTTTACTCCTCTTCTGTATCGTCGTCATTACTGTTTAGTTCCTGAAGGCAGAATTCGCAAGCCTGGATAACGAAGCCTGAAAATGATACACCTTTACCTTCGATCGCTTTTTCGATCCTCTCTACCGTTTTTGCCGGTATACGTATATTTTTCATTACTGTTTGTTTTTTTGGTTTAATTACAAATCCCATGGTTAAAGCTCCTTTATATCTGCCATACAAATTATAGAATTTAAATTCTTTTTCGTAAAGAAAATACTCAGGTTTGACGAGTTTTGCTATATGTCATACATTTGAAACTGCGAAACGTTAGAGTCTGTTTACGATTCCGGCAAAGACAGGGAGCTTAGATCCGTTGTGGATGATCGCATAGATGAAGGGCCGATCCAGTCTGACGGTTTTTGACTCTTTAAAGGATGGGAAACCTGTGACCATAAACATCGAAGAAACAGCGGCTGCTTTTGTGCCTTTACGGTCAAGTTCGATATGAGCTTTATGGATAATGCCGTCTGCTTTGAGCCATTCATCTGTCATTGGTGAAAAGTCTGCGGAAGCAGTGAAGATCTTCTTTATTCCTGATGTTTCAAGATATTCAGTGAGTTTTTCAGCGAAATCATATCTGAATTCGGGGATATATACATTTACGTCTGTATTGTCTGAATCAGTGTACAGTTTACTCAGATCAAGATCAGAAAGGGTATTATTCAGTTTTTCGGCTGATTTAGGGAGCAGAGCCATGAATGAATAACCCATTTCTTTATATGGTCTGATGAAGCCGGTAAACTGATCATTTTCAATGTAGTCTGCTTCTTTTGAGAAAAGCATCGTTACCTTGGATATGCTTCCATCGGCATTGGTGAATTCTTCATCCTCGTGTATATCTTCTTCTTCATATGTTTCAGCCCATTCAGCCTCAAAACAGATCGCATTCATCAGGCATGCCAGCATGTTTCTCAGATTCTGATCGGCTATCTTATCGATCATGCCGTTGGTTTTTTCATTGACCCAGCTGTTGACGTCGTTGACGATATCTTTGCCAGAGAAGAACTCTGTACTGTAGTCTTCACTCAACATAGCCTTGAATTCAGGCTTTAAAGAATCAGCTATCTTCTCATTTGTACATAAGGCATTGGCTAAAGAAAGAGTATCGTCTTCTGAAAACTTCTCACAAAGATCTTTAACGATCGCTCTCACTTCTTCATAGGGGAGATCCTTGCATATGACTCTGATTATTTCATCTCTGGTTTCAGCATTAGTTGAATCAGCTGCCATACATAACAGAACGAGAATAGAAAAAGGTGATAAGACCAGATCGTTTTTATCGCTGTTAAATTTTATAAGCAGATCTCTGGTGAATCCGTTATATATTTCCGTATAATTGCTCATAATCTGTTTTTGTTCTAAGCTTCTTCCTCATCTTCTTCCATTTGATCAAGGACGTACTCACAAGCCTGGACGACAAAACTGTGAAAAGATATGTCCTTTCCTTCAATCGCTTTTTCAATGTTTTTTACAAGCTCGACCGGAAAGGCCATATTCTTGTTTTGACTGTTTTTTCTGTATCTTGGTACGGGTCTGAATTTCATTTTCAGTCTCCTTGTTTAAGTTGATTTAATTATATGATTTTCAGTTAAAAATGTCTGTATGAGATAATTAGACCAGGAGAAAACGAAGATGAAAAAAATAATATTGATGCTCATGATCTTTCTGCTCTTATGCGCTTGTGCCAGGAAAGAAGAACCAAAGCCTGTCGAAGAATCTGAGCCACAGGTCAATGAGCCTGAGAAGCAGGAAGAAAAAGGCGAACCGGTAAAGATCGGTGATGATATCGTTTCTTTCCTTGCGGGAGTCTGGACGATAGTCACCAATGATGAAAATACCAATGGGTCGATCATTATGGAGATCGATGGTGATGAAAGGACTGTAAAGATCATCAGGCCTGATGATGATTATATCGTTGCGGATATTGAATTAATGGATTCCTATGATGATCCAAAGACAAAGAATGATGCGATGAAGTTCATAGTTAAAGAAGCTTCTTCAACTTATACTGACAAGTATGGAGAGATCACCGATACCTGGTGTTCCTATATGCAGTATATCGTGGGTTCATTTGTCAGTAAGGATTATCTGCTTTTAAGGGAACTGGGAAACGGTCAATCCATTATCGATTATGAAGTTCTGGGAAGCTGGGACAACATTATCGGTGATTACGGCTGGCTCTTTGTCAGAGAGACACATAACGGCTTCCCAAGTCTTGATGAAAACGAAGCCTTAAAGTATAAGAATGATTCTTTCTACGCCTATTGCTGGGGCAGAGGCGATAGCTATCTGTTACAGAAAGTTGATGTGATTGAACAGGAAGAAGAATGGTATGAAGGGGCCGCTTTCAATACTCTGAGGATCGTTCCTGATGGAACTGAATATAGCAATACCATCTTCCTTTACAACGGGACTGATCTTCCAAAGGATAACAGGACTTCATTAGTCAAAGTTAATACCGATGCCAATGGCGTTGCCACGATAGTAAAGGAATATGCTTATACAGGCTATGGCGCCTATGACGCCGAATAATTAGAAAAGACCCCGGTTTTTAAAGGAGCCGGGGCCGTATGTTGACAAAGGCAGGATCATTTGATCCTGCAGAGTTCATTATAAGTTAAAAAGTTTGTATAATTTGACCATCAAAAGAGAAATTTCTGGGCCCTATTGTTATATAAAATAAAATATATATAATATATATAATAAATAGGGGGAGTTATAAAATGGCTGAATTCAAATATGAAATCAATGATAAAGTTGCTTTATTAAGCGAAAACGGTGATTATACCTGTGAAGCAAACGTAATCACTTATGGTGATCACGGCAGACCTAAACTTGATATCCGTAAGTGGAATCGTGCTGAAGACAAGATGCAGAAGGGTATCACTCTTAACAAAGAAGAAGCTCTGGCTCTGTTTGAAGCATTAAAAGAATTTGATTTTGAAAAATTAGGTTAATCATTTCTCTTGTGAGATGAAAAACTGTTAAATACCTTATGGGATCCATGAGGTATTTTTTTGTTTAAGGCATAAATACGGCGTTTTCTGCCACAATCAGACGTTCTTCATATAAACTGAAAATGAGATGAATAAGTTCTCTGATAAAGAAATATTAAACTATCTCAGAAGAGCTTATGGCAATAAGTGATCAATGGAATAAATCGGCAGAAAGGAAAATAAAATGGAATCAAAAAGAAAAGATGAAAGAAAAACTTCTGGATCTGGAAGAACTCAGGAAAGTAAGCGGCGGATGCACCGAGGAATCATGGGATATTGAAGACGAAACAAATCTTTGTTTCTTTTCAGCCATGAAAGTCCTGAACAAGCTGGGAATCAATTCGTCTTTTCGCGATGGCATGGGCGCAGGTGCTGGAAACGTATATAAAAGCGCAACCAACTTTTTAAACATGAGTCAGGAACAGGTATTGCATATCATCAGAAATTATAAATAATAACCACAGAGTCGGGTAAGCCGATAGAAATTTAAGCGCAATCTTCAGCTGCTTGAGTGTTTGCGGCGTATTTAATCATGTGAAGGATCAAGGAAGAAAAACAATGAACAAAAACAGCATAAAAGACGATGAACTTGAAAAGGTAAACGGCGGAAGACAGTGGGAAATCCGCGGTCTTCAGAACGCACTGGGAATTACAGACGTTGGAAAAATAAAAGACATATTATTAAAACATGAGATAGATGCCGATTTGCGTAGTGATCAGGATAATATATATGTAGATGTCAGAACCGGAGAACTTATAAGACACGAAGAGGTATTAGAGCTGATCAAAACGAATCAGCGGGATGAATAAGCCGAGGAAGACGCAGCAACGAACAAGAACAGTTTAAAAGATTATGAACTGGACATAGTGGCTGGCGGCATACAGTCTAATCCTCGCGAATGCGATTATGATCCGCAATGTCACGACTACGGTACATTTATTTGTTGCCATTGCCCTTTTAATAATCAATAGGAAAGTCTTTCTTCTGCCTTGAGATTTCTTCCATAAATTATATCCCCGGATCTCGTGACGGCTGTTCTTGTGCTCATCATGAACTCTTGGGAGGTTTGCCAGTATAGAATCGGGCACGCTTGAAGAACTGATGAAACAATATTGAAGACTTTACCAGGCAGTAAAATAATTCCGATTCCTGCCTGTACAAGATCAGAAATGATCTTTTCTTTTTCCTTTTGAACAGCAACAACCGGAAAGTGGTTGTTCACGGCTATCTATCAGACAAAAATGTCCGGAAATAAAAAAAGGTGCCCGCTTTTGCAGTGGGCATTTGGTGGCCTTTCACCCGAGGGATCAGACCTTCTTTATTTTAGCATATTCCGAGACACTGTCAATAGTTTTAGCTTAACTTGTTTTAGCTTAACTACAGGAACAGTTTTATAACTGTTCTCAGCTGTCTAAAATTAAAAACAAAGATCAGTTTTCGCAGATTTAATTGTTTTATTGACGCACTTTTGCCATGCTGTTATCGGCGTACGTTTAATTATATATAGAATCAAGGCAGGAAATAATCATGAACAAAAACAGCATAAAAGATGAAGAACTTGAAAATGTTAACGGCGGAACGTGGAAAGAGACTGCTGAACTTTCTTATACGCTGCAAAGGCCAAATGCAGAAATTGTAACGTTAAAAAATATTCTTAAGGCACACGAGATTGAAGCCCGGTTGAATAATACCCAGCATAAAAAGAATTCATACAGAAATATAGAAACCGATGAAAAAATATCACATGATGGGTTAATAAAAATGATAGAAGAGAACCGTTGGCATAAATAAACCAGGAAAGAAACGACAATGAACAGAAACAGCATAAAAGATGATGAACTTGAAAATGTAAACGGCGGAACGCATAGGGAGCTTTCCGAACTTTTCCACACACTGAAAATTCCAGTAGGTGACATTGGCAAATTGCGTCATTTTCTTGAACAGCACGATATTAAAGCCGTTTTATATGATGACCAGATTACTACCAACGTTTATATAAATATGAAGACCAATGAAGATATCACGCATGAAGACGACACATATCACACCGACTGCTCCGATGACCAACAGCGCATCTTTCATGGAACCGTGAGTCAGGTTCAATAATTTGACTGCTTTAAAGAAGATACCTGAGCCGATGGCGATACCTACGACCATCGATAAAGCCGTCGGCAAGCCATAACGTTTTTCCATCAATTTTTCTTTTTCCATATGCCACCCCTGAATAATGAATTTGATATTATGCTTCTATTGCAGCAAAACGCGCATGTCTTGAAATAAGAAAATCTGCATACAGTGTGTTACGGTTTTTTATGACAATTGTACTGTTATAATAAACAGCAACTATAATGCGTTATAGAATGCATATATTAATCATAATGTAGATGAATTACAAAATATAATAAATAATTTTATTTCTAACACAAGAGATAATACATACATTCGGTAGTGGTAATGGTATTGCTTTTAAATTTTATAGAGAGATAATAAGAAAGTAAGGAGGAATAAACCAAACTCGTTTTTGGCAGATAAGAAGATATGAGAAAACGAATAAGAACACTATCAGTTTCATATGAACCATTTTTCCAGACGATCAGTGAAATGGGTATAACCCAGACGAATCTGATCAGAAAGTACAATCTATCGTCGAGTCTTTTTTCGAGAATGAAAGAGGGTAAGAACATTCAGATGGATACGATCCTGCAGCTGATGAAAGATCTCGGAGTCGATGATACCGCAAAGATTTTCCGGGTCATCATTGAAGAATATGATGATCGATAATTATAGATCATATTAATATTATTTTTTAGTTAAAAAAGAAAGAAGGAAAAAATGAAATTTGTAATCAAAAATAACAAAGTCGAAACCTTAAACAAGAGCGTACGTTTCCCTGTACCGCTGATAAAAGAAATCGAAGAGGTAATGATGGAAAATGACATATCTTTTACCAGATTCGTTGTGGAAGCCTGTCAGTTCGTCCTTATGTACATGAAGAAACAGAACAGCGAAGAGGATGATCAGATACAGTAGTGTCTTCTCAATTGATAGAGATATTTTATCCTAGATAGATAATATACTTAGCTTGTGGGACCTGGATCCGCAGCAGATAGAGTCTATACCGAAAATAAGAATATCCGCTTTCCTGTGAATCTGATAAAAACTATCAGAGCAGCAGCCGAAAAAAAAGACATCAGTTTTTCCCGTTTTGTGATTGAAGCCTGTCGTCAGGCTCTGATCGATCTGGAGACAGATGGAGATGATAAGTAAAGCCTTACAATAAACCGGACATAATATCCGGTTTTCTTATGGTTTAAAAGACCTGAAAAGACGTATATTTCAACGTCTTCTCAGGGTTTGTAAGAGCTCTATTCAACACCCGTTTGAGGAATGGGGTGAGTATAGACGGGTTTTGATGGTTCTGATGGTGTATCAGGCGTAACAGGTTCATCGGGAATGACCGGTTCTGTTTTAGGGTTAATGTCAAACTTCACATCTTCTCTGTCTGGTACTTTAAGGTCTTCGTTACATGTTACAAGTTCTTTGGATAAGGTGATATCGATCAGGGAATGGTCTTCATTTTCGGGATTGCCGGTATATTCGACTTTAAGTATCTGATCCTCACTTATTTCGACCACTTTGCCGGTTAAGCCGTTATAGAGATCGATTTTCGCATTAAGCATGGCTTCCGTTGCTTTGGTGTTGATCAATCTGATATAGACATATTGAACTTCGAGGTCTTCCCTGACATATCCCGAAACAGTGAACGGTCCGGTATATTCAGCAGACGGGATCCGCTTTTCAATGATATATCTGGCTTTATCGCTTTCCACATTTTCCAATCCTTCTACCGAAGAAGCATAATCCTTGGTGACTATCGGACCATCGGGAACTTTGACTTTTATCTGCAAGTCGCATTCTGCAGCGGTCGTCCCGCTTACCGTTACGCCCAGCGAGTTTTCTGAATAGCTCGTTACTTCGGCTTTAAGGCCCTCGGGTATGTTTGTGAACCATTCGGTTATATCTTCTCCTACCGAGGTATAGACTTCATCGAAGATGTAGTTGTTATCCGTAAGGGTCAGTACTACGACTTTGTCCTTGACTTCTTCATTGACATAACCGTCAACGATACCTTCAACATCGATCATCAGATCCGCATTGGCATATATCGGTCTGATACCGATCGCCAGGAAAAACAGGATCATAAGACACATTATCTTTTTCATGAATTAAAAATCTCCTTAACTTTTCCTTCATTATGAAGAAAAAAGTTCAGAAGAAATCTCAATTGGTAGAGGTGTTTTTGTCTGCTTTTTCTGTATACTGGTAATTTTATTATTGATATTAAATTTCATTTTTTTATACCGGATTGAAAAGCTAATAGTTATTAGCTATATGGTTTTGGTTTATGGGCTCTTTGTTTGAAAGAGAATGATGAGATGATCGGGGATTGCGGCATAAGCATGCAGAATATCGATGGACAAATGCTTCCGGAGATCGGTTTCCATATCCGGAAGGATCTGCACAGAAAAGGTTATGGTAAACAAGCGGCAGCAGCAGTAAGAGACTGGGCTTTTGAACATACGCAGTTTCCGGCACTTTATTCTTATTGCACGGCTGATAATGTGGCTTCCTATAAAACAGCTGAAGCGATCCGCATGTCTTTCTTAAAAGAATTTAAAGATAAGGATAATATAACTGATAGAGTTTCTATTATCACAAGGCAAGATTGGAGAAAATTGTATGGAAAATAAGAAGTGGCTTAAAAGATTCGCAAGCTGGGCAATGATAGCGGGAGTATTGGCCTTAGTTTTCTATATCGTACATGATATCGTCGGCGGAATGAATTACCCGGGCTATGACAGGATGTCACAGGCCGTCAGTGATCTGACGGCCACTGATGCGCCATCATATCAGATCGCCAGTTACTATTCGCATATCTACGGGATCTTCAGCTGCATGTGCTGTGCTTTATTGTGTGTGCTGGCTCATGATCTGAATAAGACCCTTAAGTGGGGAATATATCTTTTTGCTCTGATGAACTTTGTATCAGCCATCGGCTATTCTTTATTCCCGCTTTCTTCGGCCGGTTATGATGGAAGTTTTCAGTCCTTCATGCATGTGTATGTCGTGACGATCCCGGTAGTCCTGTTATCGATAGTCTCGCTTATTCTGATCGCGATCGGCAGCTTCAGAAGCGGTCGCAAGAGTCTTGGGATATTAGCTGTCATCGCCTTTATTGCCATGTTTTTCGGAGCAGCCGGGACAGCGGCTTTCCCGAAAGAAGTCTTTGGCATAATCGAAAGATTCTCCACCTACAGTGCAGTTGTCTTTACAGCTGTATTAGGTATATATTCATCCGGTTTTGTTGCGGAATAGTTACTGATTAAGATAATTGTTATAAAGGTCCAACAATTGCTTCCTGTTTGCGCAGGAAGTTTTTTTCAGAATGTTGTGGATATGAAATTTGACTGTGCTGGCCGATACAAACAGTTTCTCAGCGATCTCTTTATTGTTTAAGTTCTGAAGCAGCATTTCCATTACTTCTGTTTCACGATCGGAAATGTCATATTCCTTATAGAAGGCTTTTGTGAGATCGTTTTCGTTTCTGGTCTTACCGGAAGCGTACAGACTGTTGTAGACCTTAAGGAAGATCAGGACCGTCAGACAATATAAAACAGCTGATATCGCAGTCTGGTACATATAGGAATTCTTTAAGACGATAAACGCTGTTGTGCCTAAGGCATCACCAAGCCTGCCCACTAATAGACCTACGGGGATCAGATGATACTGTCCCTTATCCAAAGCATGATCGATCATGACGATGACTCGGTAGACGGTAAAGAAACCATAGAAGACATAATTGAGTGCCCAGATGATCGCAATGCCGATATTACTGTTGACCATGATCATCGAGATGAAAGGAATGATCAGTGACAGCAGGCACATGATCGAACCCAGGCGGCGGCTCTTATTGTTTATGTATCCGGCAATGACAAGTCCGGCCATGTAATATATTCTTGAAGTCTCAATGTTTACCTTGTCAGAGATATCGGCAGTTGAGAATGAGAAACCGATATTCTTTACCAGCGACAGCATGAACACAAGTAAACAGATATCCATGAATTTGCCATTGTCTGCTTCATTTGTTTTAGGACGATCATAACTGTCACAGTAAAAGACAGTTGCGATCCCGGCCGCAGTCATAACGACATAAAGAATGATACTGATGTTGTTTAAAAGGTTGCCGGAAATAAGCCAGGTAAAGATATTAGATAAACCATAAGCCAGACCAAAAACCAGCGCTGTTTTATTTCTGTCGACATTAAGTCCAAGATAGTAAAGATAATGTCCGGCGATCGCCCCATGAAGCAGATTCATGATCATGCCGATCATAAAGAGTCCGTATGAATTATCACCGACCAGGCACAACACGATACAGAACAGATCTGCAGCGTAAACACCATACATCATTTCCCTGATATGATCGTCTTTACTTTTCACATACCACATGAACAGTCCGATCCCGATCGCCTGAAACAGATAGCCCGCAACTTCGCCGGCAAAATCGGCTGTTGTCGCACTTACATAATTGACAAGATTATAGATCCAGGAGATGTATCCGGCTGAGGTAAAGGAAAAGCCGATAAAGATCAGTAAAAAGGCTTTAACTACACTTTTCAATTCATTATTCATTTGCATGTTTACTCAATTATAACAAAACACTATATCTATAAATCTTACAATACCTTCCAAGGATAGTAACTGACCTAAAACTGACCCTATATATATTAGGAAGACAATTACAATATATTCAACAGAAACAATACCTTTTTATATTGGTAGAAATGGGGAACTGAAATGAAAAAGATCAGAAAAACATCACTGACATTATTGATCATGACGATGTTCGTCAGTCTTTTAGGTGTCAATCATATACATGCGGAACACAATCATGGTACAGCAATAACTACTGGCCTTCCGACAGAAGCAGGAAATTATTATCTGACTAATGATATTGAAATCGATAAGACCTGGGTACTACCTTCAGGTGAAATAAATCTCTGCCTCAATGGTCATAAAATCATTTACACCGGTACCGAAAGAACCGACATAACAAACGCCACTTCGGCAGGAAATCCGATTAAAGGCAGTGTCATACTGATCAAGTCAGGTTCTACCCTTAATCTTTACGATTGTGTAAGTGGTGGCCAGATAAAAGGAGGAATAGGCCTCGATATTTCTTCTGCTTACTATGGCGCAGGCGTTTATGTGTATGGCGGTGTTTTCAATATGCATGGTGGAACCATTTGTAACAATGGCGTCTCCGTGGATGAAACACACGAGACCTTTGGCGCAGGCGTTTATATTGATGGCAACGGAACTTTCAATATGTTCGGCGGGACAATTTCCAATAATACGATTGGAAACGGATCCGGTGCAGGTGTATGTGCCAGAGGTGTAGACAATAATGCTGTGTTTAACATGTCGGGTGGAACAATAAGCAACAATACAGCCGCAAATAGTGCCGCTGGTGTCGGAATTCTTAAAAATGGTGTTTTAAACATGTCTGGCGGCAGCATAACTAATAATAAAATTAATAATAATCCTGAAACTGATGGCGCTGGTGTTTTGGTTCAGTATGGTGATTTTAATATCAGAAGTCAAGAAACGACTCAGAAAATAACTATTACCGGCAATACTTCCAATGGTAATTCAAAGGCTAGTAACGTTTTCTGCCCTTCAAGAATTCGTATTAACGGATACGTACATTCTGACAGCAGGATCGGAGTGCATATTTCTTCGCCTCCTGGTTTCTTTACTTATGGCTTTAATGGAAAAGCAACAATAGATAACTTTTTAAGTGATGATCCAGATTTTATCGTTGATTCTGAAAATGATACAGAAGGTATCGAAGCTATACTGGTAAGACCATCTACCCATGTACATGACTTCGAATACAGTACAGATGGCGCAACAATAACGGCGACTTGTAAAAGTTCTGTCTGCACGCTTCCAGACAGCAAAATATCTGTAACATTAAAATCAGGATCTGAAGAATATGATGGCAAGACTCATACAGCTACTATCGACAATCTGACAAAATTCAACAAGGAAACAAAACTCAATCTGAAGGAAGATGATATTAAGTATTACAATGGAACAAATCCTTTGGAAGATTTACCTGTAAATGTTGGTAATTATACTGCAAAACTTACAGCATCAAATGTTACTGCAGCGATTGATTATGAGATTACTCCAAAGACAGTAACACTTGATTGGACAGATACATCATTCACTTATGATGGAAAAGAACATTGTCCGACAGCTACGGCAGCTGGACTGGCCAGTGGTGATACATGTACAGTTACAGTCACTGGTGCTCAAAGCGCAGTCGGAACGCACACTGCCGAAGCGACCGCTCTGAGTAATAATAACTATAAACTTCCGGAAGAAACAACCGTCAAGTTTACGATTTCAGAAAAAACTACTCCAACTCCTGCTCCTGAACCAGATAAAGATAAAACACCTGATCAGAAGAAGAGCTCGACTTATGTAGCTCCTAGAACGGGAATCGAATAGCAAGAAGACAGGCCGCTTACATGCGGTTTTCTTTTATGCCTGTAATTGTATGAATATTTGTTCTGTCTGAGACTATAATAGATGTTAATGGATGAACAGGTAATATCAGCCAATAAGATAGGAATCGTTACGATCTGTTTAAATGCTTTTTTATGTTTATGCAAGTTTTTTGCCGCCTATAAGACATCATCTTTGTCTATCTTATCGGATGCTTTCAATAATCTGTCTGATATCGGCAATGCCTTGCTGATCCTGATCGGCTACTATTTCACAAACAAGCCGGCTGATGAGAAACATCCTTATGGTCATGGCCGTTTTGAATACATGATGTCACAGGCTGTATCTCTGATGATCATCAGTGTCGGTTTCAATCTGCTCACTTCCAGTATCAGAAGGATCCTTCATCCGGAGCCGGTCATTCGCGAACCGGCCACCATTCCGATTTTGATCCTGGCGATATTGATCAAGCTGTTCATGGCTTTCTATTTTGACAGGAATTATAAAAAGACAAAGATGTCGACGATGGAAGTTCAGAAACTTGATTCCTTATCTGATGTCAGTCAGACGATCGTCGTTTTATTGGCTTATGTATTTTCGTCGATGACGACATTACCGATCGATGCTGTGATCGGTTTATGTCTGTCATTCTTCATCATCTTCAATGGCATAAAGATCCTGGTAAAGAATACTTCAACTTTATTGGGTGAGAAGGTCGATGAAGAAGTATATGATCAGATCAGAAAGATCCTGGATAGGGCTGAAGGGATTGAGGGTTATCACGATCTGCTGTTACACAGCTATGGACATAAGATATATGGAAGTTGCGATGTGGAGATCGATGAAAAACTGAGTCTCAAAAAGGCCCATGATGCCTTAGAGATCATTGAATTACAGATCAGGGATGAAGCAGGTGTCGGTCTGAGCTTACATCCTGATCCGCATACGAAGAATAAGAAGATCCTGAAATACAAAGAGAAACTGCAGGAATATCTTAGTTCATTGAATATCGCTTTCCATGATTTTCATTACAACGATGAGCTGAAGATGTATTTTCTGGATATCGTCATTCCATATGACCGCAAGGATGATGAGAGTGAGATAAAAGATAAAATAAAGGAAATTCTGGATGATCAGGCTGTAAGGGTCGAAACTGATAGAAATTAATGTATAATCAAATGTAATTGTGGTGAGGTAAAATCTATGAAACAATATTTGGATCTGTGCCGTTTTGTTCTGGAAAACGGCGAAAAGAGACAAGACCGTACGGGTACGGGAACGATCTCTAAATTCGGTTATCAGATGAGAGTGAACCTGGAAGACGGTTTTCCGCTTTTGACTACCAAGAAGGTCTTTTATCGCGGTATCTTTGAAGAACTGTTCTGGTTCTTAAAGGGTGAGACAAATATCAGGCCTCTGGCTTTGAAGAATGTCAAGATCTGGAATGACTGGCCTTATGCCAAATATAAAGCATCGTCTGAATACAAGGGTGAGACGATGGAAGAATTCATTCAGAAGATCTGTGATGATGAAGCTTTTGCGGATAAATGGGGCGATTTAGGCCCGGTCTATGGCAAGCAATGGCGCGACTTTGACGGCAGCGGTGTTGACCAGATCACACAGCTGATCGAAAACCTGAAGAATGATCCGTTCTCCAGAAGACACCTGGTCGTCGCTTTCAATCCGGCGCAGGTCGATCAGATGGCTTTGCCTCCATGTCATGCTTTCTTCCAGTTCTATGTATCAGCTGATAAGAAGAAACTGTCTTGCCAGCTTTACCAGCGTTCGGCTGACTTATTCTTAGGTGTGCCTTTCAATATTGCTTCCTATTCATTACTGCTGGCGATGGTGGCTCAGGTCTGCGGCTATCAGCCATATGAATTCGTTCATACCTTTGGTGATGCGCATATCTATCTCGATCACATCGATCAGATCAAGGAACAGCTCTCCCGTGAGCCTAGACCTTTGCCTAAGCTCTGGCTCAATCTGGAGATCAAGAGTATTTTCGATTTCACGATCGACGATGTCAAAGTTCTGGATTATGATCCATGGCCGGCTATTAAAGGAAAGGTTTCTGTATGATCTCTTTTTCGGTCGCGATGGAACCCGAAAAGGGCATCGGTATCAGAGGATCTCTGCCCTGGCATCTTAAAGATGAACTGAAACTCTTCAAGGCCAATACGCTTTTCAAGAATATCGTCATGGGTCAGACCACTTATGATAATCTGCCCCGCAAACTTACAGATCGTTATATAACAGTGGTATCGATCGATCCGGAATACAAGGCTGATGATGTTGAAGTTGAAAATGATCTGATCGAATTCCTGAAGAAACATGAAAACGATGAGACGGAATATATCATCTGCGGCGGAGCTTCGATCTATCGTCAGGCTTATCCGTATTGTAAGAAAGCGTATGTCTCTTTTGTGAAGGATAACTACGAGACAGATACCCGTTTCGATTGTTTCGAACTCAATGACTGGGACATCGTCAAGGAAGTCGATTATCCGGATTTTGTGTACAGAGAATTAGTAAGAAAAGAATAATGTTTATATGACTCACGGTTTATGACCGTGAGTTTGTCTTAATTTATTAAGGAAATAATATTTAATATAATTAGTATATAAAGGATGAGGTGTTACGATGAAAAAAATAATGATCTTATTACTGGTCCTCTTGCTTTGCGGCTGCGGCGGCAAGAAAGAAGAACCTGTTACTCCAGAACCTGAACCAGAGCCAGCTCCGGAGCCAGCTCCGGCCCCGGAACCTGAACCAAGCGAAGTGGAATATGTCACCAAGCTGGATGACAAGTTTGTTGCCTATATGTTCAAGTTTGAACATGAAAACGAGACTTTTGTGGTCGATGATGATCTGAGTATCACTTTCGGCGGCAGTGAAAAGAAGACTGATTACTGCAACGGTGCCTGCACTGTTTATGACAGCGTCAGAGTCAATGGCAAGGAAATCGAATTCATGGAGAAGATGGATGTCCAGATCAACAACAAGTACGGTGTGCTTTCACTTTATAACCTGAATGATGAACTGTATCTGCTGCACTGGGATTTCTTCGGAGAATTCAACAGCGGCAAGGGTGTCGTATTTGACAGAGACGGCAATGTCGTAAAAGACTATACGGCCAATCTGACGATGAATACGATCTATCAGAACCAGTTCGGTCTGGATATCTATGATCCTGATGTCAAGGATCAGTATATCTTCCAGACTTATGAAGCAGTCGGTAAGGATCTTAAACAGTTAAGTTAATATATCAATTTGAAAAAAAGGAAAATTGTTAATTCAGGAATATTCATGAAGCGGTTTTAAGTGATGAAAAAATGTATAAAGTACAGGTCGCATCACATCTGAAATTTACGGATGAACAGAAAGAAGAACTTGAGGCTGTATCTGATCAGCTGTCTTTTGTCTATCATAAAGATACTGATGCTGATATCATTTTAGGAAATGTAAGGCCAGAGAGTTTAAAAGAATATAAGAATCTTAAATGGATACAGACGGCAGCGGCAGGTATCGATAATTTAATCAGAAAGGGTATCTTGCCTGATGGAGTAATTTTGACTAATGCGGCAGATGTCCATTCAAGAGAGGTAGCTGAACATACCTTTGCGATGATCTTAAGTATGGCCAAGAAACTGTATCTGTATCGCGATGATCAGCACAAACATCTCTGGGCCGATGAAGGCATGGTCAAGCAGTACGATGAAATGAAAGTCTGTATCGTTGGTCTCGGCGATATCGGAAATACCCTGGCTAAGCTGTGCAAGGCTTTGGGGATGTATGTGATCGGGGTCAAACGCAGAATGATCGATAAACCTGATCATGTCGATGAACTATATACCAGCGAAGATCTCGATAAGGCGATCAGTGACGTCGATGTGGTGGTCACGGTCATGCCAGGAAACAAGGAAAATGAAAACCTGTTTACGCTTGAGACATTCAGAAAGATGCGCAAAGATACGATCATGATCAATGTCGGAAGAGGTAACCTTTATACTGAGGAAACACTTAAAGAAGTTCTCGACAACAAGATCATTGCGGCCGTTTCTTCCGATGTCTATCTGAAGGAACCCCTTGATCCAAATAACGAACTCTGGGATAAACCTAATCTGGTGCTGACACCGCATGTGGCCGGCGGTTATCATCTGTACAGTGCGATCGAAAAGTTCCTGGATCTGTGTAAGGAAAATCTCAGAAGATATCTGAATGGCGAAGAACTTATAAATATAGTTACGATCAGAGAAGAATAATAAACAAAAACGTTGATCAGATATGATCAGCGTTTTATAAAGAAGGAGAGAAGCTATGGAATTTCAAGCCTATACCTGCCCGCAATGTGGAGCACAACTGAACATCGACAGTGTCGATACGCATATAACAGTCTGTCCCAAATGCGGAAGCAGTATCCACATTACTTACAAGACAAATGAGAATCAGAGCAATCTGAAAGATTTTGTGACGGCAGATGGCGTAAGAATCGCTTCGGCATATGTGCCGGATAGTTACAAGTTGAATGCGACGATCACCAATCAGTGGCAATCCGAGATGATCCCATTTACCACAAGAGCCAGCGCCAGCAACGCCGACGAGATCATTATGTTTGCGGACTCCAAGGAACTGTTTCATGATGTAAAGAATGTCTTCATCAAAGGCATCATAGCTTTGGTTCCTAATCATACTTCAAACGGTTATAAGGCATTTGAAGAACCGGAAGACTATGTAAAGGAATATGCGGAAAGGATCTCAGGGGCTGTATTGAATCTGGTGGCGAAGACTGATCTGCCGAGTTACTTCGGCAAGAATCCTAAAGACGCCTTAACACAGCTGAATAATGATGTTTCGGCTTTTGACGCTTTCATGGAAATACCTTCGGCTCCGGTCAATCAGCTTTGTGAATCAGTGCTGTATAAGTTTGAAGGTAAGACCAAAAGCGGCGTAGATTGTGTGGTCTTTGCGGGTGTTGATTATGAGGGCCAGGAACTGATCTATGGTTTTGATCTGTTTAAAGGTCTGAATCTTGATAAGTTAAAAGAGAATCTGAATAAACTGGTCGGCAGTACGCCGTCACTACAGAATCTTGGTTCAACAGTTTCGGATGTGATCTCGGGAAAAGATAAGCTGACTTTTGATGATATGATGCATGGCGGTCTTTTAGGCAAAGCGATGCGCAGGAATAAAGAAAAGGAAACTATGAAAGTTCATGAACCTGTTAAACAGCAGCCGCAGGTGAATGAAGAGAGTCCGAAATTCGGCCACAGTGGAAGAAGAGTTGATCAGATCACTTTCGGTGCCTACCGTAAGTACCTCTGTGTGGCCTTGAAGGAAAGGGAAAAGGAAGCGGAAAGAGATTTCATAAACTTTGTGAGTACTTATACTCCGGATCAGGATCTTTCAAGAAGATCAGCTGATCTGATCAATCAGAAGATGGCCCAGATCAGACAGGCTGTAGCCATGAATCAGCAGATCGTTATGCAGAAGCAGGCCCAGCTGCATCAGATGCAGATGGAGACTTCCAGAAAGATCTCTGAGTATTCAAGAAGTGCTTCGGCCGGACTGATGGATTCCTGGAAACTGAAGATGGATTCTGATGCCCGGATGTCCAAGGCCAGATCGGAAGCTACCCTTGGTGTCAACACCTACACCAACAGCTATGGCCAGAATGTACAGGTAAGTGTGGGGGCCGATCATGTCTATGAGAATCAGTATGGTGATGTCTATGGCGTATCGGGTAGTGCTTTGGATCAGAGTACTTTGAATGATCTCAACTGGAAAAAGATCGATGATAAATAAAAAATAACAAACAGTAAAACCGAATTTTGAAATGGGAGACCTGTGTCTCTCTTTTTTCAATTTTGTGAATTTGTGTTATCGGGTCATAATTGGAAGCTGAAAAGGGAAAAGAAAGTGAAAAGGGAAAAGAAAGTGAAATTGGTATATCATAGATAGTATGGAAGATTATCAGAAACTTACAGATGAATTATCTTTACCGTGCTGTGTACTGTCGGTAGACCGCATCGGTGAAAATGATTGCGGAGATATACATATCGTATGTGCCAATCAGCCATACAGGGATGTAATGGGGCCAAAGTATTATGATGGCATGCTTTATCAGGAACTGGTTCCGAAGGATTCCAAGTATGAAGAATGGTGTTTTGAGGCTGCTTTTTCCAAAAAGAGGATGCATGCCTATGTTGAAACCAAGGCTTTAGGCTGCTGGACTGATCAGCAGGCCATTCCTTTGGAAGGTGGCGATGAAAACAGAGCCTATGTGCTTTATCTTTTTGAATTCACCAAGTATGCCGATCCATCCCGCATGGCTGCTGTTTCGATGAATACCGCGGCTACCGTTATCAGAAGCTGCATCACTTTGATGGGTGGTGAAGATTTTGAAAAAAGCGCATTGATCGCTTTGGAAGAGATCAGAAAAGCGACCGGTGCTTTGGCTTGCCGTATCATGCTGGTAGACGACGTGAAGAAAGAGGCTTTCACTTTTACGGAAGTCGTCGATGAAGCCAGGCTCGGAAGAGAACCGAGACATGTCGAAATCTCCTATGATATCGTCAAGACCTGGAAGGATATGATCGGTGTTTCCAACTGTGTTATCGTTCAGAACGAAAACGATTTTGATGAGATCGAGAAATATAATCCGGCCTGGGTCAATTCCATGAAGACCAATAATGTCTCTTCACTGGTACTGATCCCGCTTAGAAGAGAAAAGAATGTCATCGGTTATCTTTATGTTGTCAACTACGATACCAGTAAGACTGCTGATGTCAAGGAACTGGTCGAACTGATGTCCTTCTTCTTAGGCTCGGAGATCGCGATCCATCAGCTGGTAAATAAACTTGAAGATCTCTCGCGTACCGATATACTGACCGGTATCAATAACCGTTATGCTATGGAGAAATATCTCGATGAACTGATCGACAGCCGTTTCCTGCCGTTTGGTATCGTCATGATGGATCTCAATGGTCTCAAACAGATCAATGATGAGAATGGTCACCAGAAAGGTGATGAATATATCTTAAGAAGCGTGGAAGCGATGAAGGATGTCTTTGGCATGTCCAATCTCTATCGTATCGGCGGTGATGAGTTCGTCGTCATCCTGAACAATGTCACCAGAAGCGAATTTGAAGATCTGGTCGAGAAGATGAAGAAAAGAGAAGCCGAAGATGATATCGTTTCGATCGCCGTCGGTTCCTATTGGGTCGATTCCAAGAATTCGGCCCGTGAGATACTGAATACGGTCGATGAAGACATGTATGCGGTCAAGCGTCAGTTCTATACTGAACATCCTCAATATGATCGTCGAAACAAAGATATTACAGAACAGGATCAGTAATTCAGAAAACGGGCATAGCCTGTTTTCATTATCAGGAAGGAGATTTATAGATGAATACTATGAGATATGTAGACTGGATATTGTCAGCTTTATGCGGTTTTCTGCTTGTCTATCTGCTTAACAGTCTGTCAGATAAAGTTCAGAATAAAATAGTAAAGATCGTTTTCTTTATCCTGAAGGCACTTGGCGCTACCGCCCTGGCTTTTTCTCTTATCGCCATGGGAGCTCCTTTTTTATGGAAATATGGCTATCCGTTAAGCGGTATCTATATCGCTCTGTTAGCTGACTTTTTTGCGCAGATCATTCTTTTTATCATTTCTTTGTTTAAAAAGGATCTGCCTAAGAAATATTCACTGATCATTTCTATCGTGGCTATGCTGTTTGTATTTCTGTATGGAACGATCAATTCACAGATCATCAGAGCTAATGAACTGACTTATAAGTCTGATAAGCTGAAGAGTGAACATCGTTTCGTTTTCCTTTCTGACTTACATTATGGTTCAAGCCAGAGAAAGGATACAGTGCAAAATGCCTTCAATGAGATCAAGGCTCTTAAACCTGATTTTGTGATCCTGGGTGGTGACATTACTGATGAAAAGAGCGAAAAGGAAGAGATGGAATGGGTCTATTCTCAATTAGGTTCTTTTGATTGTCCGGTCTACTTCATCTATGGCAACCATGACCGTCAGGAAAGAGGAGATTATGTGGGTGGTAAGAAGTACACTGCAGATGAGCTTGAAGATGCGATCATAAACAATGGCCTCATTATGCTGGTAGATGATTATGTGGTCGTGGATGATATCGTCATCTTAGGCAGAGAAGATGTGTCTCATCCGGAACGTCAGCCGTTGGATAAACTGAAAAGTATTCCATCTGACTCCTATCTGATCTGTGTCGATCACACCCCTTATCAGAATGATGAGATCCGGGAACTGAAAGCCGATCTGCAGCTGAGTGGCCATACCCATGCTGGGCAGTACTTCCCGTTACATTTCCTCTATTCTCTGGCGGGTCTTAATGTCGTAGATGAATACAGGTTCAATGATACGACGTTGCTGGTAAGTCCGGGTATTGCGGGCTGGTTCTATCCATTCAAGAACGAATCGACCTGTCGCTATGAAGTTATAACTTTAAAGCCATAGTGAACTACCATGAAGCTAAAGACTTCGTGGCTTCGATTAAATAGTTCACAAGACTAAGGTGTGAGAAACCATACCTACGTTGATTGAGAGAAACACATACACACCTTCGGTTGTCGCCTTAGACCGATGCTCTGTGTTCTGACATTAAGTCGGGTTCGAGTAAGCAAAGCCTTGTGTGTCAGAACCCAAAACCTCATTCAACATTGTCGAAAGGAAGACGGATTCTTAACCCGGTAACAGGATTAAGATACGCATTACAGTTTGAGATTACTGTCTTAAAAAGTAGAAATCTCACAATCTTAGAAAGGAGCCGGAATTAGTATGTTTGTATATGTAATTTCAAAAGATGGACAAGCGCTTATGCCGACAAAACGTTTCGGCAAGGTTCGCAGGTTGTTAAATTCAAACAAAGCAAAAGTAGTAAGGCGTTGTCCATTCACAATTAAGTTATTGTACGAACCTGAAACGGTTGTTGTACAGGAAGTTGTCTTAGGACAAGATACAGGTTCAAAGCATGTTGGTACAGCGTGTGCTGCCAACGGAGAAGTTCTATATCAGTCGCAAGTTGAATTAAGAACCGATATCAAAACCAAAACAGACGGTCGCAGACAGGCACGTAGATTTCGTAGAAACAGGAAGACTCGCTATCGCAAAGTCAGATTTCTAAACCGTAAAAATTCTACTAAGCTCAATAGACTGCCTCCAAGTGTAAAACACAAAGTCCAGGCACATATTGATGAAATTGAATCCTGT
>JAFRJA010000107.1 GCA_017432545.1 Erysipelotrichaceae bacterium | reverse complement strand
TCCAATTTAAAAGGGAATAGTGATAAAAAATAATATTATGTATATTTTTATTTTCCAATTTAAAAGGGAATAATGGCGAAAAATGAGTTTATAAAACGTAAAGTTTCGAGATATCCGGAAAAGTAGACTTTTTGAGATACGATGACAGAGGCGCTCCATTCCCTTTTAAATTGGAAAGTTATAAATTATTTTTTTGGCACTATTTCCATTTAAATTGGAATATTTCCTTTTAAATTGGAAACGCACAAGTGCCCAAAGGACAAGAGACTGTCATTTACGGAGAAAAACATATTTTCAAACATTTTTAGCAATGATAATATAAGAATGCAAAAAACACTAAGCGGCAAAAATGCCGTTTTTTTTGTTGCTTTGCCAATCGTCTGAGTATTGGCCACCGTCAAGAAGCATACAAATAAAATGTTTCAAGTGTTTGGGAGAGCTCTTTACTCATATGTATTTGTATGTTTCTTTATGGCGGCCAAGAAAACAAGAAGGAGGGCAGTTCATACTGAACTGAAGAACGTGAGTACAAATATCAGAAAACATATTAATGATCTGTTGGGTTATGTCCTGACGATCGGAATAACATTATTTATCGTTTACTACATCGCCCAGCCGGTGATCGTAGAAGGAAGATCCATGGACCCGAACCTTAAGAACGGGAATTTCGGATTCACGGGAAAAATGTTTGAAGACGAAGATATCCAAAGATTTGATATCGTCGTCATCAGACTTGAAGGAAACAAGCACATCGTGAAAAGGGTGATCGGTCTGCCCGGAGAAAATGTCGTCTACAAAGACAATGTTCTGTATGTAGACGGAGAAAAGATCGAAGAAGAGTTTATCGGCGAAGATATCAATACCGGTGATTTCTATGTTCATGTGCCCGACGGACAGTATTTTTGTCTGGGGGATAACAGGGAACATTCGGCTGATTCAAGGCACTACGGAACCTTTGAAGCCGGACAGATCATCGGAAAAGATATATTTCTGATCATTCCGCTTCGCGGACTGGTCTGATTTCTGCAGAAAGGAAAAGGAAAAGAACAATGCAAGAAAACAAAGAAAAGAAAAACAGCAACATCCTGACCATTATTCTGGCTGTTGCACTTGTGATCGTGGTGATCCTGCTTATGCTGAAGAGCTGTCAGGGAAATGGCGGGAATGCCGGAGGAGGAACAGTTACTCCGACGCCGGTCGACATCGATGAAAACCAGGGCGTATATGTGAAGCCGGAAACACCGATCGACCGTTCAAAAAACGTCACGCTTCCGGGCTGGGGCTCATTCACCATTCCAAAGGACACTACACATATTGACAAGGGCTTTGAGTTCCATAATCCGGAACAGAACACCTGGTATGAAGTAAGTATCTCATACGGTGGCTCAGCGCTTGAAAAACTGATCGTTGATTCAGGGAATGTGGCTACGGCGGAACACTATGCCAAGCTGGCAAATATCCGTGGCGAAAAATACGAATTCAAGTCGTGGAACGAGAATTACTTCAACGTGACTGAAGAAGAAGGTGTTCAGTATATCAGCGCCATCGGTCCTTTCGAAGGTGAGGAGGAAATCGTAATCGCTGTTGACGGACAGGAATACACTTTCAAAGTCAACTGCTCTTACGAACTCTACTACATGACATTTGCGCTTTATCTTGACAACGGTGGCGAGAACGATGAACTGCTTTATGAATCAGGCCTTGTCAAGCCGGGCAACTATATCCAGACGATGGATATCTCAAGAGCCCTCAGTGCAGGTTCATATAAAGCATATGTCTACATTCAGCCATACAGAAGCGACAAAGTATCCAAGACTAATACCGGCAAGGTCGTAATCGATCTTAACGTCGGTTAATAACCAGCTAATAGAAGCAGGGGTGCTGCAAAGTACCTCTGCTTTTTGATTGATAGTATTGAAAAACACCGAAAGAATTCGATTCTTTTCAATATCATTGATTAAAAAACAGACAAGGAAAGGAAGATGACGATATGAGACAAATAAAAAAAGTTCTGACAGTTATGACAATGCTGCTGTGTCTCTGCATCCCGGTGTTTGCGGATGAGACTCAAACAACAACATTGACATTTACGGTATATGAAAACGGACTGACATTCGGATCCACCGAATCCGGTTCGATGAATTATCCGACAGCAATAACGAATAAAACATTTACGGCTGCATCTGGCGAAAACGGAACGCTGACTTACAGTATCCAGTCTCAGAAAAACAGCAGCAATACCACTGTAAGCTACTTTACGATCGGTTCAGGCGCATCTTTCAATGTTGCAGCCAATACTCCTGCCGGAACATACACCATTGTCATCAGAGCATCGGCAGCCGGTGATTCAACGCATGTTGCCGCAACAAAGGACAAAACATACACTCTGACTGTAAATTCTCCGCTGAGTTTTACAACGCCGCAAAGCGGATCCCTGACCTATTCCGCAAGCAGCGATCAGAACAGATCATTCACAGCGGCGACATCAGGATCAGGAGGAACCATAAGCTACAGTATCCAGTCTCAGAAAAACAGCAGCAATACCACTGTAAGCTATTTTTCGATTCCGACTGCAACGACAGCTTCCTTCCGGGCGACGTCAGGAACTCCTGCCGGAACATACACCATTGTCATCAGGGCAACGGATTCCGTTACAAGCCTCTATAAAGACTGTACATACACTTTAACTGTCAATAAAGCCAGCGGATCGGTAGTGCTCAGCGCGGAATCAGGAACGCTTGTCTATCCGTCAACCGGCACGTTTACCATAAACACCAATACATCAGGCGGAGATCTTACCGTCACATCAGATACTACCTCGGTAGCAACTGTTTCCCGAAGCGGAACGACCGTAACGATCACTCCGGCGGCTGTAAGCAGTGACGGCGGAACATCCGTTATTACCGTCACGTCGGCAGCGACCGCCAATTACAATTCGGCATCAGCTACCTATACGGTAACTGTAAACAGAGGAACGATCACCCTTACGGCGACCGCCAAAAACGCGGCCTACAGCGGAAGCGAGCAGTACGCTCAGATCAAATCCAATGTTGCCGGTGTAACGATCGTTTCGGGCAGTACCACGAGCTATGGGACCAGCATCACTACAAATGCCACGGCCAATACCAACTATAATCTGAAACCGGGCCAGACAAATGTAACATCTGCCCAGACCGTTTATTACAAGGCAACAAAAGCAGGCTACAAAGACGCTACAGGTTCTACGACCGTAACCATAACCAAGGCCTCAAATCCGGTTGCCTACGCAAATCAGACATGGAGCTATAACTATGCAACTTCCGCTCAGACCAAGACCCTTGCGGAAGCAACGAACAATCAGGGCGCAGTCACATATTCACTGCAATCACAGAAGAATTCATCCAATACAACTGTAAACTATTTTACGTTCAATACTTCGACAAGAGTTCTGACGGCAGCCGCAAACACACCTGCGGGCACATACACAGTCGTTGTAAGAGCATCGGCAGCCGGAAACGATAACTATAATTCAGGAACCGCCGATTCAACAGTTACCGTCACTGTTCAGGGCAGACAGCTTATAACTGTTCCGACAGAGGTAACGGTCGGCGGAAGCGCGACCATCACCTATGATGTACTGGGATACGACATGGATATCAGTGTTGAATCGGAGAATGATTTCCATCTGGTCTATGCCGATGACGCTGTCGCCTATACAATGACTGAATCATGGTCGGATCTGACCGGAACAGGAAGTCTTGATATGAATATAGCCGTCACGGGAAACGCAAACTATGCCGAAGAGTACAGCGATCTGCTGACCTTCAGCATCGTCTACACCCCGAGATAATAAGGGATAAAGAGCCGAAAGGCTCTTTTCCTTACAGGAACAGATCAAAAGCCGAAAGATGCCCTGCCGTTCCTTACATCTTTCGGTTTTTCTGTTTCTGCAAGGGAATCGTCCCTTCGTGCATACACAAAATCACAGATATGTGTACAGCACATTTTGCCGCATCTGTCTAAGGATGCAAATACATTAAAGGAGAAAAATCATTATGAAAAAGTTTTTAGCAATCATGCTCGCAGTTCTGTGCATCTGCACCATGGGTATCGCGGCTACTGATATTCAAGGCGGCGGAACCAACGATGATCCGACATCCGATTCCACTGATGTTCTTTACGAAGTCAGCGAAGGATATATCTGGAACATCCACGCTGCCATCGATTTCGGCGATGACGCAGGCGTTGCATCTACAGCCGCTCAGCTGACAGTCGAAGATCAGACTGTAGCCGTAACAAGAAACATCATCGGTGATGGCAAAAAGCTTCAGATCACTATCGATGCCTATTCATGTTCAGATGATCAGGGAACTAAAAAGACCGATCATGTCTTCCAGGTTGCCAACGGAAATTCTCAGCTGGCCTACACTGTAACAGGTGATACAGCAGGCGCTTTGGTCTGCAACGGCGGCGCAGCAGGCAACGGTGTTGTTCTTGAAGTCAATGCAGGCACAAACCAGGGTTCTGAAGATCTGACATTCGTTCTGGCTACCAACAGACTTGTCGGCGGTTCATCAGACCTTCTGTCAGAAGTTGCCGGTTCTTACTACGGTAAAGTTGCATATACTGCAGCGATCGTAAACCAGTAATCATGGAAACAGCAGAAAACGGGCTGTGACGTATTCTGCTGCTTCAGAAAAGTGCATATTGGCTCAATGTGCATTTCTCTGAGGTAAGACCTCTGCTTATCATCGCTGATCATAGACAGCGATTTTTTAAAAAAGAAGGAGAAAAAATATTATGAAAAAGTTTTTAGCAATCATGCTCGCAATGCTGTGCATCTGTACTATGGGCGTAGCCGCAACCGGCGACGTTGATGGCACATCTGCCGCTGACACATCCGATACTGCCGATGTCCTCTATGCCGTTAACGAAGGCTATACATGGTCTATCCATGCCGATATCGATTTCGGTGAAGATGCAGGCGTCAATTCCTATGTTGAAAGACTCGTAGACGAGAACAATGATGATGCAATCATTTCTGTCAGCAGAAACATCATCGCTCATGGCAAGAAACTGCAGATCTCTATTGCATCCGCAAACGGATTCAAAGTTAAGACTGCCGCCAACGATGAACTCAGCTACGAAGTCAGAAAGAACAACGCATCAGGTGCTGCTTTAGCAGCAAACGATTCCGTTCTGGAAGTTGCAGCCGGAACCAATACCGGATCACAGGCTCTGTATTTCAAACTGACCACCAGTGCAGCAGCAGCTGAAGTTGCAGGTAATTACTCAGATACTCTGACTTACACAGCAGCAATCGTAGATCAGGCATAATCAAAAAAAGGATTTCAGAATGTGATCTATGACACATTCTTTCCTTTTCAGAGATCGAATGCTTTAGCCGTATTCGGTTTCTGAAAAGGAAGCAGATACCTTTGACTGTCCCATCTGATCGTAGACAATGTGGATAGCTGATACATATCAAGAAAAAGGAGAAAAATCATTATGAAAAAGTTTTTAACAATCATGCTCGCAATGCTGTGCATCTGCACAATGGGAATTGCCGCTGATCCTGATACCAAGACAACAACTGTCGAATATGCTGTCGACTCAGCTTATACCTGGGCGATCCATGACGGCATTGATTTCGGCAGCAACCTCGGCGTTGGCCATAACGATGCAACATCATCGCAGACTGCCCAGATCGACAGCGCTGATAACGGCGTTACCGTCAGCCAGAATATCATTGACGATGGCAAAAAGCTGCAGATCACAGTCATTGGCGCAAACATGTCTTCTGATCAGTACAGGGTCGTAAACGGCAGTACATATCTGAACTATGCCATTTCCAAGAACAGCGATATGTCAAGCCCGTTAGGCGCAAATGCCGTTGTTCTTGAAGTTGCAGCCGGAACAAATACCGGAAACCAGGCTCTTTACTTCAGACTGAATACCGGTTCAGCAGCCGCAGAAGTAGCCGGAAGCTATCTGGACACACTGACATACACTGCTGCTATCGTTAACGCGTAAGCAGACAAAAACAAATAATGGCCGGGTGATCTACGACATCCGGTCTTGAAAAAAAGGAGAAAAAAATGAAAAAGATCATTGCAATTCTGCTGGTACTGATGTCTTTATGCAGTGTCGTCAGCGCTGATGACACCAAGACCACGGTCGTAAACTACACCCCGACTCAAGGGTATGTCTGGAACATTTCGGCCAACAATATAACCCTTACTTCATCAGGCGTAAACATGAGCGTTTCCGCTCAGGAAGTAAGGATCGCAAGCGGCAAGAAACTGTCGATCTCCGTTGCATCAGCCAACGGCTGGAAACTGATGTACAGTACAGATGAAATATCCTACACGCTTGCAAAAGGGGCAACGACCGTAACAAACAATACGGAAGTCCTCAGTGTTGCCGCCGGTTCCTATTCAACGACCCCGACATCACAGCAGCTCGACTTCACACTCGGCAGCACCAGTTCAGTCCTGTATTCGGAGGCATATACCGATACTCTGACCTTCACAGCCGAAATAGTGAATGCCTAAACAGAAGAACCTCGAAAGGGTTCTTTCTTTTGACCAGCGCCATTAACAAGGGAACTGTCAATGACGCTGATCAAAGGTGAATATTTTAAAAAAGGAAAGGAGATGATGAAATGCGCAAAAGTCTGATACTGATTTTTATTTTTCTGGCTTTGATGATGATCATGCCAGTAAGTGCCGATGATGACCCGGATGAGGATACTCAGACCTCACAGGTAATGTATTCCGTTTCGGCCAGGATCAAATATGCTCTTCCCGCAGGCGAAGATATCATCATGTATGTCAAATACGGAGACAAGATCATCGAACCTGAACATCCGGCCATGAAAGGCTATTCCTTTATTGGCTGGTTCACGGAAGAAGGGACGCAATGGAACTTCAATGATCCTGTAACAAAGCACATGATCCTGACGGCCCGCTACCGCAAAGACAGTGGAACTCTGACGGAATTCGAGGTCAGGTTCAGAGCCAATGGCAATGAGACTTTCACAAAAGTTCCGGAAGGATACAAGGTAAGTGAACCTGCTGCTCCGGAAAAGGAAGGATACGAATTTATCGGCTGGTACAGTTTTGATCAGAAATGGAACTTCAACGATCCGGTTTATGAAAACATGATCCTGGAAGCGCATTTTGAACCGCTTGAAACGGATCCGGACAAAATAGCTGAAATAAAAATAATCGTTGATGACGGGATCAGATATACTCTCAGAGTCAGAAAAGGGGATACCCTTGATGAACCTGTACATAAAGACAAATCAGGATATGAATTTACCGGGTGGTATACCTCAGACGGAAGAAAGTGGAATTTTGCCGATCCGATCGAAGAAAATATGACTCTGGAAGCAAGATACCGCAAGATCCCTGCACCTGAGCCGACACCAGACAACGGTGAAACATCATCCGATAAAGGAAGCGGCAGATCGACTGTAAATACTGGATCAGGTCAGGCGGTAATCATTGCAGCGTCGATGATCGTCGGAGCAGGGGTTGCTCTTCTGATCGTTGAAAAAAGAAAGAAAGGCTAATCGAAATTAGTGGTTGAAAACTGTTCACTTCTTTTCTGGAATACAAGCTCCTTGAAAGAGGCAAACAGCTTGTAAGAGTTGATAAGTTCTTCCCGAGCACGCAGTTATGTTCCAAATGCGGAAGCATCAAAAAGATCCCGCTTTCTCAAAGAGTTTATCAATGTGGTTGTGGACTGATCATTAATCGTGACTTAAACTCAGCGATCAATATCAGAAACGAGGGTTTAAGGCTCTTGGGAGTCTGACCATAAAAAAGTACGTACAGGGTGTACGGAAACTTAACGCACGGGGAGATGGATAATCGGGGCTGAGTTCTCAATCTTGAGACTATGTTCCGTAACTCAGTTAGAGGATCATCAATGAACCGTGAACTGCAATCAGTTGGATTTTCAACCAGATTGAGCTTGTGACAGAAGTGCAAATCCAACCAGCAATTGCGGATACCCGAAAGAAAAGGTGATTAGCGTCCGTTGAATAACGGATACTTGTGTAGTAATATGGAGCCATAGGAAAACAGACTATGCTTTTTCCGGCTTTATATGTGGGATAAAACCCGGATAAAAAAAGAAAGGAGAGACGTTCAGCATGAAAGCATTCTTCGAAGAATACGGATTTGTCGTTGTTACTCTGGTTGTCGTATTCCTGATCATCGGTATCGCATCTTTGATCGGCAAGAACGGTGGCGATATCCACGCCGCATTACAGAACTGGATCGGCAGACTGACTAACGCTGTTGACAACTTCAAACCTACTGCCTAATAACGGCAGAAAATCATGTTCTTGTAGAATACAAGAAGATCACAAAAGGCAGTGGAACGGTTCCTTCGGGAACCCGTGAAACTGCCTCTATTTTTTTAGCAAACAGGCTTGCCTGTTAATAATAGACGACTCAAAAAGAACGGAAAGGAGAAACGATGTTTGTTCAAATCAACGAGACTCTGTTTGGAGATCTCTGGCCATATGTTGAAGATGACAATGTAACAGATATCAAGTGGAACGGAACCCAGCTGTGGATCACGGACCTGTATAAAGGCCGTTATATGCTCAGAAATGAAGGTGGAGAGCCTTATGTTCTGGATCCTGAATTCATCGAGATATTCTGCAAGCGTATCGCCAATATGGTCAACGAAAACTTTAACATGTCGGAACCGAGCCTGAAAGCGGAGACCATTGATCTGCGTATTCAGGCGGAGCATAATTCGGTATCGGGAGACGATACCATTGCATTTACTATCCGTAAGACGCCCTGTGTCTCGCGTCTGGCCGGAAAGGACCTGGTGGAGGAAGGCTATTGCAACGCCATCACCCAGGCTCTGCTGCCGTGTCTGATGAGAGCGCACTGCTCAGGTGTTATCACAGGCGATGTCGGTGCGGGCAAGACAGAACTTGAAAAGTACATGTCAGCCTTTATTCCCGATACCGACGGTATCGTCACTGTTGAGGATACTTTGGAAATGAGACTCAAGACCATCTATCCCGACAAGGATATCTATTCAATGAGGATCACCGATTCCTTTACGCAGGAAATGGCGATCAAGGATGCTCTGAGACTTCTGACCAAGTGGCTGATCATCGCCGAGTCAAGAGGCAGAGATATCGCCAGAGTCATGGAAGGCGCCTCTACAGGCTGCTGTGCTCTGACATCCATTCACGCCGAAAACACCTGGGAGATCCCGGACCGTATCATGAATATGGCCGGTGAAGATGCCCGTGCCGGATTCGAGAACGACGTCTTTACCTTCTTTGATTATGCGATCAAGGTCAAGGCAACGATCGACAGCAAGGGCGTTCACCGTAAGATCGACCAGATCTCATTCTTTGAAAGAAACGACAAGGAAAACCGTACGGTCAGGTTCATGATCAATGGCAAGCTGACCGGCAACCCGATCCCGATGGGGATCCTGGAAAAGATCGCTGCCAATCAGAATGACCCGGAATTTCAGAAATATGAAGCGGCATTCCTTAGACTCTACAAGAAGGAGATCGAACTGGTGCGTTCCGCCAGAGGAGGTGTCTAAATGCGCGGCATAATCGAAAGTTATAAGAAGTTTTTTGAGGGCAAAATGGCCCAGTATGGAAACGAATTCGGTTTCCGTGAATACTTTTTCTACATCGTCGGCATCATGGGATCGATCATCTTTGTCGGCTATGTATCAAAGCTTAATATCCGCTACATGATCTATCTGGGACTACTGTCTCTGCTGATCATACCGGTACTGATCGTTTCGATCGTCAATCAGCGGAACGAACAGAAGCGTTTCGAGATGGTCGCATCCTATCTGACCAGCTCGCTGCCGATCTTCGTCAGAAACCCGAAAATCCTCTATACCCTGGAGGAAGTCTCGGATCTGATCGAATATCGTATTCAGGATGTCGTCTTCAAGGCGATAGATTACATAAAGACGAATATTACCGATGTCAACGCGGAAGAGACGGCGCTTGCCATGATCGAAAAGGAATTTCCCAATTCCCGTATCACCGCGACCCACAAGCTGATGCTTTCGATCGAGGCCAAGAACTCCAAGGACTATGAAGCACCGTGTCTGATCCTTTATGACGATGTTGAAAACTGGATCAATCGTGTCTATGAATATCAGAAAGATCTTAAGAACAGAAGAACAAAGCTGATCATGCTGACGATCATGACGATCTTCATGAACTGCATGTTCATCTGGATCTACAACACCAACGAGGCGTTCAGCGGATTTGAAAACTATCCGATCTATCAGATCTCGACTTTCATATTCCTTTTGTCGATGCTGGTGGTCCTGACTCTTGCCATATCCAAACTGCACGGAGCCTGGATCGTCAATGATTCCAACATCAATGACATCAGAAAAGCGGAAGCGGCCTATAATGACCTGAAGATCAAAAGGAAGCCGATCAGAAAGGGCGATATCATCATTTCAATTATCCTGCTGATAATGTTCGGCTTCTGTGCTATATATCTGAGAAACGCTCCGTTTTCGATCATGTGTCTGTTCGGCATCATTCTGGTGCTTTCAGCTACCGCAACCAGAAAAGCCAACAACATCAGGCGTGTCGGCAAAGCGATGTCGCTTGAATTTCCGGCCTGGCTCAGGACCGTATCCATCAACCTTAAGAATATGACGGTCATGAATGCCATCGATGAAACAAAACAGTTTGCTTCCTCCATTCTCAGGGAGGAGATAGATAAATTCGAAGTTGAAGAATATGCTGATCCGATTTCAATCAGGCCGTATGTCAATTTTCTCAAGGAATATGATCTGCCGGATGTCACATCGTCCATGAAAGTCCTCTATTCGATACAGAACCTGGGCGCAATGGACGTTCAGACTCAGATCAGCGGTCTGATCACCAGGACACAGAGACTTCTTGAAAAGTCAGAAAAGATCCGCAATGAGGACAACCTTAACGGTATCGAACTGCTCGGTTTTATCCCGATGGGCTTATTTACGGCTCAGACCCTTGTGTCATTATTCCTGATGATGCAGGTCATGATGACGGCTCTTACAACAGCTACCAACATTTAAAGGGAAAGGAGAAAAAGAGATGAAGACATTGTTTGATGAACTGATTTCAACAGCCTATGAAGTTCTGGTCATCCTGGCATTCATCTGGCTGGCACAGCAGGTCTACTCTTATGTACTCGCGCTATGAAAGTCATATTTGAAGAATACGGCCTGACGGCCATTGCCGCGATCGGCGGCATAATGGGACTCGCCATGGCAGTCTATTACATCGGGCAGAGTTCACCTCTTGCCGCGATGATTGAGCCGTTCCTTAAATATCTGATGGGAGGGTGAACTACCCATCACCTAAAGGTAATGGGCTTCAATCAAACAGTTCACAAGACTAAGGCCTGAGAAATCTTGCCTACGTTAGATAGGTCATGACACCTTTGGTTGTCGCCTTAGACCATCGCAACTGTCGATTACATTTA
>JAFRJA010000106.1 GCA_017432545.1 Erysipelotrichaceae bacterium | reverse complement strand
TTAATGACAGCCGGAGCTGCGGTAAAGACGGTTGGGATCTGGACTTTGTCGTTGCCATAATTCTTGAGATTTTCTTCAATGGTATCGGTCCAGTCTTTTAACTGCTGTAAAGACATATGCGGACAGCCCATGAAACAGAGTTTTGGTTTGGCGTTCTTGTCTTTCCAGATGACGGGATATGAATCATAGACTCTCTGCAATTCCGCATCATCGATGATATATTCTTTGGCATTTTCTTTGATCAGGCTTCTACCAAGTTCTTTTGCTTCAGGAGCCAGGTTGTCGATATGATACAGACCGACAGCACCATTGGAAGCTGTAGCAGCCCCAAAATCTTTCAGATAGGTGCATGCTTCGTCAGTCAGTTCAGAACCGATCCATTTATCAAGACCCACTACATATGGCACATCTTCCATGACTTTCATACCGATGGCGCTGCCTAATAACTGTGCTTCCGGTTTCTTGGTGGTCTCGATCTTTATAATCCAGTCAGCTTTTCTTCCATCATCAGTCAGTAAACCGAAATAAGGCACATAACCGACGATCGAACCCATGATGTCGATGATACCGGAGTTGCGGTTACATCTGGCGCCTAAGACCGAATTCGCATAGACGACAGCTGATGATTCCGACCAGGAAAGGATATCTCCTTTCTTTGGTGTATTACCTACTTCTGACATGTAGCAGGTACAGGTAAAGGCGTCTTTCTCCAACAGCCCGAGTTTATTCAGCTGATCCTCATAGAAGTCCTGTTTATTGTACATGAAGGCTTTGAAGACCAGTTTCTGTAAAAGAGTTGTCGGGACGTTAGGGTCTAAAGGTCTAGGGTCAACGGTGAATTTCTGAGCTGATTTCACGCCTTCTTTCAATAAGGTGTCCATCAGTTCATAGACCGGTTTCATGACACCCAGACCAAAGGATGTAACCAGGTGGTTGTAGTCGGAAGTTACTTTTACCATCTTTTTCGCATCAAAGGCCTCACCATACATGACCAGAGTCTTCATGACTTTGGCTAAGGTCTCACCTTTTTCACCATCCAGGATTTTCTGTTGTTCATCGTTAAGTTGCATATGTTTCCTCCTAGATCTTCATAGCGGTCTCATAAGCCCGCCAGATGACTGTTCTTAGATTGCCTATCTCCTTGCAATCACCGACCAGTCTGATCTTTCCTTTTTCTTCGCCTAATGGAGCAGGGATATAACCTGCTGACGAGATAACGGTGTCACACGGGACCGTGATATCATCGCCGTTTTTAGTTGAACAGATGACACAGTCGTCTTTGACTTCTTTAAGAGTCGTTTCCAGATATACCGGTACTTCGTGTAAGGCAAACCATTCTCTGAGATAGGAGCTGTTAGCCAGGCATACACCGGTTTGCGCGATCAGATCGTTCTTCATTTCGACAATCTTGACTTTCTTACCCTGTAAAGCGAGTTCATACGCGATCTCGCAGCCCGTCAATCCACCGCCGACGACCACGATATCTTCACCTACAGGTTTACCATTTAAGAATTCGCAAGCTTCGATCGTTTTTTCAAAACCCGGAAGCTTAAGCTTGCGTGGTGTAGATCCAGTAGCAACAACAATATCCATATCGCCAAATTGTGAAAGATCATTTATCTTCTCGTTGAGATGTATATTGATGTCGAGGTCTTTCATCGTCTTGATATACCATTTCAAGAGATCTCTTAGTTTGCCTTTATAAGACTCATTACCGGCCGATACAAATACACCGCCTAAATGATCACTTGCTTCATAGATGATCGGATTATGACCTCTCAGTTTGAGGACTCTGGCAGTTTCCATACCGCCGATACCGCCACCAATGATGATGACATTTTTTGGATCATTGGTCTTCTTTATATAGTGTTTATCCGTCTGCATCGTTTCGGCATTGACGGCACAGCGGGCCAGGTGTAGTGAATCATATAATTCCTGATCGTTCGGTACGCCTTTGTAGTGGCACATATTGAAGCAGCCGTTGTGGCACAGAATACATGGACGGATATCTTCCAGCCTGTTTTCCATGAGCTTACTGATCCACTCCTGATCGGCTAAAAACTGTCTGGCGAAACCAGCTCCGTCGATCTTGCCTTCCTTGATCGTTTCTGCTGCAACCACCGGATCAAGTCTACCGGCAGCGACGACCGGGATATTGCAGTGTTTCTTTATCTCGATGACATCATCGAGGTTACAGTTTTCCGGCATATAGATAGGCGGATGAGCCCAATACCAGGCGTCATAGGTACCGTTATCACAGTTCAGCATGTCGTAGCCAGCTTCTTCTAAGAATTTGACGGCTTCAATAGATTCTTCCATATCACGACCCACTTCGGTATATTCTTCACCAGGCAAAGCTCCGCTTCTGAAGCCTTTAGTCTTGGAGATGACAGAATATCTCAAAGATACCGGGAAGTCTTTGCCGCATTCTTTCTTGATGGCTTTGACGATCTCGGCCGCAAAGCGATAGCGGTTTTCAAGACTTCCGCCATATTCGTCAGTACGTTTATTGACATATTTAAGGGTAAACTGGTCTAAGAGATAGCCTTCATGAACGGCATGTACTTCCACACCATCAACTCCTGCGTCTTTTAATTTCTTGGCCGACAAGGCAAAAGAATCGATAAACTCCTGAATCTCTTCCTTAGTCATCTCCCTGGAAGGGACTTTATCGGACCAGCGGTTAGGGGCAGGTGAAGCAGAAGCGGTGATCTTATCAAGATCCATGAATGGTTTGGATATAAATCTGAGCAATTTATTGCTATACAATGTCTCCATTAAACTGGAGATGGTGAAGGAACGGCCGAATCCGGCGGTCAGCTGTACAAAAAGCTTGGCTCCGGTCTTGTGGAATTCCGGCATCCATTCTTTAAGATCTTTATACATCTTGTCGTTTTTGTGCAACCACTGCCCGAACATCGGGTTATAGATTGGCTGACAGCCCGGTAAGACCAGTCCGCAGTTGTTTTGGGCAACTTTGAGGATAAATTCAGCGCCGGCTTTGTCGAAATGATTATTCTCCATCCATCCGAGAAGATTGGTTCCACCCATCGAGGTCATGACAAAACGGTTCTTGATCTCAACGTTTCCTATCTTCCACGGGGTAAACAGAGGCTGATAAGCTTTGTTTAAGGTTTCCATTATTGTTACTCCTGTTATTGTGAAAATATTAACATATCCCTGGTTTCTCTTCAATAAGAACGACCAGAAGAAAAAGCCCCACCCTAAGGTGAAGCGAATAAGCTAACCTATCATAACATTCTGTTTTTTAAACAGTTCATATAAAGCCTTATACAGGGCGCGTTCGACATTGTTATAATCTTCTTCGTGACATTCCGTCATGATCGACAGACGCACATTTCCTTTATCAAAGCCCAGTACGCCATAGTAGTAAGGACCACCAAGGATCTTCGGATTACTCTTGCCGATCTTCGGCAGTTCTTCATCCAGCATCCTTTCGATCTCCGGTAGTGACTGATCGGAAGAAACTTTGATCTCGATCGGAATCCAGGAATTCATCCTGGTCATATTGATGACATTCTTGACATCACGGTTGCCGATGATCTTGACGTTGTTGCCTCGGCCTAAGACCTTGGTTGAACGCACACCGATCTCCTGGACCTGACCGCGGTAGCCACCGACTTCGATCATATCACCGACCTGGTATTCGCCTTCAAACACGATCATGAGACCGGCCAGGACATCTGCGACCAGATCTCTTGAGCCCATCGATATCGCTAAAGTCACAAAGCCGACCGAGGCCAGGATGCCTGCGGTATTGAAGCCCAGATAGCCGAAAGAATAATACAGAAAGGCGATAAAGGCAATATATTGAATAAGGTTATAGGCCAGTCTGACGATCGTTTCACCCTTGGTGTCCAACACCAGGCACAATAAGGTAACAATATTTCTGATAATGATCAGAACAATCGTAAAGATGGCCAGTAATATCAGGATAGAGAATATGGCAAACAGGTTGAAGCCCCTTGTCCAGTCTCCCTGCATGACGTAGTTGAACAGATAATCGTCTTTTGAAAAATTAGCGGTTCCGGAATTGAAGAACAGATTCCTGATGATGAAATAAGTCAGCAGAACATCGAAAGCTGCCTCAGCTTTCTGCTCCGGAAGCATATTGTTCCAGAAATTCGGGACCAGTGAGAAACGCTGCGATATATCAGTCGTCTGTTTCTTCCGGCCGTCTGCCAGCATGATCTTGATCGTCCGGCTGTTGATCGGCGGTTCACCATTCAGGAAGTTATCTTCAAAGAACTTCTGGTTATAGCCAAAGGAAATAACCAGGATGCCGACGGCATAGACGATAATGAAACACAAGGACATAAGAAGACAGATCCTTAAGGCGTTGCGCAAGGAGAAAGTATCTTTGGCCATGTAATAGAATATATATCCCAGGTCTGTATCGGCCATGGATTGTCCATAATACTTATTTCCCTGGATCTTGTAGACATTCATTTCGGAATCCAGCCTTTTATCCAGATCGATACCGAAAGCTGAAGCATCCACGAAATAAAAATCTGTATCATTAGAGAAGAAAACGTATCCTTCATCTTTATTAAAGCCTAAAAGGATATCGTCTCCTTTAGTCAGAGAATCGACCCGGTTATCGATCGAATTAGATAAATCGGCATTCAAAGCGCCTGTAGGTAAGGCCATGACCAGCACACCGTAATTGTTACTGCCGACCATGTTCATCCTGACCGCGAGAAGTTGCGAATCAAGATCCGTAAAACTATCATGGGCCGGATCATGAACGATGGATTTTACACCCTTTAAGATTCGACGGAAATCACTGGTCGGATCCTTGGAATCGGTGCTCAGAGAACAATCGATGAAATCGTTGCTGGCGACGATCTCGTTACCTTTTTCGTCATAGAGGATCATGTATTGGGCATCCAGCAGATCGCTGACATGGGCCAGCAGATCATGATCCGGTTTATTATTGTGTTCTTCACAGAGTTCAGCGACTTTCTCCGCATAGTAGACATACCAGTCCTTGCGATCAGAAATGGAATAGGACTGACGGAATTTATCTTCTTCGAGTCCGCTCTTGAGATTGTTAAGCATCTCGGAGCCGCGCAGGATATCGTTGCGCAGCGTCATCGTTCCGGAGAACAGCAGACAGATCAGAAAGACCAGAAGGACACAAAGGGTCCCGGCAATAATGTTGACCACTCTGACTTTGCGGGGATTATATTTTTCTTCCTGATCTTTGGAAAGGACGTGTTTTTTAACCAGCGTCTGTACCGCATAATTCCAGACGATCATCGTTATAGTGAACAGCAGTGCAAGCACGAAAAAGAGATTTGCCCAGTTCGTACTTTCGTTCATAATAGAGCCGGTATTCACCAGCGAGAAAACTTCCCAGTCTGTTTCAGGAAGACGCAGATAATTCAGAAGATATTGAGTGTCATTATATGTGAAATAAGTTTTTATATGGAAGTACTCCTCAGTAAGTTCCAGATCGCTTTTCCCGTACACCAGATCATCGATCTGATATGAACTGTATCTGATGTTTTTGTTTTCATCACGGATGACCAGGTAACAGTCATAAGCCTTCTCAAGTGAATCCATGATAGAATCGATGTCGGTATTTGAGAAGTTTATTGCGGCTAAATCTTCAGTCGATGACCAGTCGACATAATACCACTCACCCTTGATCGGTTTGGTGTTGGCATAGACAGGGTATGTTTCGCCATTAAAGAGGATCTCATCATAAACCGTTTCACCGGACCTGATAGAGTCTGCGGTAATGGTGGGCACGGTTCCTTCCTCGTGTTCAGGGTATTCGACGTTTTGTCCATCAAACCTGATGACCATACCGTCGGTATAAAGCCTTTTGCCGGTAAACTCACCGTCAACAACTTTATCTTTCAGCATGGAAGTGATCATTTCCAGATTTCGGCTGGTAAAGTAATCATAGAGCTCATTTACTCTGTCTTCGTCAATTGCTATACGTGAAAAGATTTCCGTAAAAGTCTTGGCTCTGCTTTCGTCCGTGTTTACCGTATTATTGGCAACGAAAAGGCCCGAAACTCCTCCGACAATAACAACAAAAAATATTGTGAGGATAAAAACAATAAGCACACTGAGAATAAACTTGATTAACGGTCGTTTCATGGGATCGCACCTCTTTATAAATATTATATATTGAATGCCACATCCTATATAATTAACGTATAGATCACAGAAAGAAAGAGGTATGCAAAATGGCAGAAAACAACAAGATACATGACAGCAAGCTGGAAAAAGTTTCCGGTGGAGCTGACGTCATATTCAGCGAAGGAACGACCGTCTGTCCT
>JAFRJA010000105.1 GCA_017432545.1 Erysipelotrichaceae bacterium | reverse complement strand
GATATTCAGATACAATCTTTTCAAGAACTTTGTTGAACTGATCGGGCTGATCCACATTCGGAATATGACCGGCATGGTCGATCAGGAAGATCTCCTTTTTCGGAGCATTGATCGTATCGAAATACTCTTCCGCCACAACCCTGGCAACCTGCCAGTCATCCTTTCCCAGAAGATAGAAGACCGGCACCTCATAATCCTTTTCCTCTTCAACCGAATAATCCAGCATATACTCCAGCAGGTGAATGTTCTGCATGATCTGCCGCATCGCCTTCAGATCCTTTAAACGGAATGTTGAAGAATGGAATGCGATCTTCAGATAATCTGCAGCAGATGCGGCAAGCTTGTACTTGATCTGCAGATCTCGCATCGTCGTGATCATTTCATAAGCATTGTCATAAGTACAATCAGACGGATAATCCCCAAGCTTCTTTAGCATTCCTCTGTCTTTTTCATCAAACTGCGAAGCGTATGACTCAATCAGATGATCATAGCCGACCTTCTCACTTCTTCTGTGATCGATGACCTGACCTACGCCGATATAGCAGGCAACTTCTTCTGGATATCGGAGGGCATACTGTGTAGCCAGTATACTGCCCCAGGAATGGCCGAGAAGGATCACTTTTGACTTATGATATTTCTCTTTCAGGATCCGGATAGTCTCTTTCAGATCATCGAGAAGCTGTTCAAACGTGATCGTTTCCGCTGTGGATTTTGATCTCAGCTGTGTTCTGCCTGTTCCTCTCTGATCGTAATAGACCACAGTTGCAAAGTCGATCTTATTATTCAGCCATCCGGCAAACGGCATCATGGACTGACCCGGTCCGCCGTGGACATAGATGAGCAATGGCTTTTCATTTACAGGAAACTGTAAAGTACATTCTTCGATCCCGTTGACAGACAAGTATTCTTCAATAAATTTCGGCATGTTCTTTCCTTTCTGGATGGGCCCCGGCTAAAATATGATCTGCTTTTTTATTCGGTTCTCATTTCATTATAAAGGCTTTCATCTCAGGCCTATCAAAAGAAGCACTGCTGATCTGAATTGCGTTCTTAAATCTACACTTTTATGAACCTAAATTAACAAAGATTAATATCTGTGTTTTTTCTTACATATGCACATCGCCGTTATCATAAGTCTGACAGATCTTTGCGAAATCTGTTTTGGTATCCTGATATCTTGGTTCATACCAATATAGGTTTAGATAAAAAGGAGCAGAGTAGCTGTCAACATGTTCATACGTAATGTAGGAGTCATCACTCATGTATTGTACGAGAGTGTCATCTTCAAAGGCGAAAGATGATGTTGCGCCATTTCCGCCAGTTAGACCGGCAAAAGATTCTCGCATATCGTAGGAGTAAGGATATTTAACTTCATAATAATTTATGTTGCCATCTTTATCCCAATAAAACGGGATTGCAAAGCTGCTAACGGGACCGTGACCCAAAAGATATAAATCTTCGAACCCTGTACCATCATCGTTAAAAACGATGACTTTTGTATAACCGGAAAAATAGGTACCTTCAGGATATACATACTCGTGATATGTATATAATGGGTTGATATAATCGGTTGAAACATATATCCCTTCCGGCAGAGGTCTTGTATCAATGAGAGTAATATCCTTTACGACCTCATTGGTCCATATTCCTTTTTCCAAGGTGATCGTTAATTGACTTGTTTCTTCATTTAGTTCAGATAAAACACTGACTCCTTCTTCTGCTTTGACATAATCATTGATGTCATATCCTGTATAGGTATCGATAATAATATCATCCTGTATTTCATATTCAGGATATTTTAGGATCACATCAGTTTCGATGGTTTCTGTCTTATCGCCTTTGGTTAAAGTGATGGTCATCTTTCCCGCTGTCTGATCCAGATCGGTTGTGATCTCCGATCCTTCCTGGATATCAGAAAGTATTGAAGAAGGATCAAAGCTTTCAGTCATATCGATCTCAACAGGCCCTTCTGCCAGTTTTGCAAGAGGCTTGTTTGCACAGCCCGACAGTATGAATAAGGTAAACAATAACATACAGATCTTTTTCATAACGGTACATATCTCCTGATAAAAACCAAAACATTTCTTGATTTCATTGTAGTAAATAGTGTTTGTTAAATTATACATAATTAACCTATTTCGAGTGAACTTCACCCAGAATCTTTATTATGTATTCTGCTGTATCCTCATCGATCTGATCAAAGTTTTTCTCAAACGCAACAGCAAGTTCCCTTTTATAAAGCGGAACGCCTTTCAGATCGGTCTTGATCCGGATCTTGGAAGCTTTAACAGCATCCTCCAGGATCTGTCTTGGATATGGCTTTAAATGATAGTGTTCGGTCAGAATGTCGATCCATTTCTTCGGAATAGCCTTCTTCCCTTTTTTCTACCATTGATAAGAAGTTTTTGGTGACACCAAGAATATCAGCCATCTCCTGCTGATTCTGATGTCTTCTGGTCCTTAATACTCTTAGTTCTTCTCCGAATCTGGTATAGTCCATATTTCTCCTTTCTGGAACTTCTCACAAAAAGAAAAGCTCCGATACTTTGTTCATTCTCAGAGCTTATGTCGTCCTTATCTTTTAATTGTTGTCTTTTCTTTTACGGCTTCTGAATCGACTTCATTCTAGCATATCAGGATCAGTTCTGTAGCGGTTTTATGAATACCTGCCTTTCATCCCGACGACTGAAGTCTCGGGCTTTCCAGCAGTTTGTTGTAAAACTATTCTTCGTGACTGCTCTTTCCCAGACCATATTTTTCAACATCATCTGCATGATCGAGAATACCGACATAATACGCATCTACTTCAGATAAAACGCATTGATCGATCGTCATATCGTCATACCATGATGACATGATATCAGGATACCTCGCTGCCTTTATATGGTCTGTGTATTCCTGCGTAATCAGATCACCAGCTGTATAAAGATCCGGTGCTCCGAAAAGATGAAGGATCTCGTGTGCATAAGCAAAGGGAGCCACTTTGCCGGCATCGGGTCCAGTAAACTCATAATTCTGATTGAAGTATATATTAATGACTGCATACTCGATCAGATCGGCTTCGGCAGCACCAGGTGTGAGCTGGAACATATCTGCGTGCGGATTATATGGATTGGTTTCATCTGTATTGACGATATACAGATAGACGACATTCTCGGCATCATATTTC
>JAFRJA010000014.1 GCA_017432545.1 Erysipelotrichaceae bacterium | reverse complement strand
TAAATCTGATCGTCTTCTTTTCCGATAACGCAGTTGAAGGGGAGAATGCTTTTACTATTGGTATTAATACGATCGGTACTATTGTCCATGTTACTTATGAGAATGGCTATCTGGCCAAGGTCGATGTCGAACTGCCAAAAGAGGATGTTATTAGAACAGTGACAGCCATTTCAGTTGGCGAAACATATATCGTTAAGAACTTTGATATGAATGAGATCAAACTGTCAGGCATAACTGCCAGAGACCTGTTCCTGGAGAACTTCCTGGCAACTGCCGAGGAAGACCCGGCAGTTGAAGATAACAGTAGTAATCCGTTGGTAAATCTGGTCGATGAATTCAACGAAGAGAACGGCATCGGAGGTGGTCACTAATGAATAACATCGCCATCATCTGCAATAAGTACGCCGGTTCCTTAAGACGTATCATCAATAATCCGATAGCCACGGTAGAAGGGGAAATGTCATTAAGAACATTCCAGGACAAAGTAACTCCTGTTTTCCGAATGGAGTATCTTGATATAGTAGTTCTGGATCACACAGCCTTAAAAGAAGAATTTCTTGAAGCTGTGAAGTATCTGAAGGTGCAGCTGCCGCAGAGAGTCAGACTCATCGTTCTTTATCCAAATCTGCCGGTAGATGAACTGTATCAGCAGATGCTTGTATACGGTGTCTATGACATCGTTAATCCTGATTGTAACCCTGATAAGATGAACGACATGGCGATCGATAAGAAGATAACCAGTGATCTGTTATGGGCACTGCAGGAACCGACTACATTTGCTAATATTGTCGATAAGCTGGATGTTCATACCGCAAAACCAAACGAAGAGGCCCCGGTTGAAAAGAAACCGCTTATCAAACTTGAAAGCAAGCAGAAGCCAAAGAAGGAAACAGTTAAGCCAAGGCTGCTTGGTTTCTACGGTATTACCGACAGAAGTTTCAATAATATTATTTCTGATGGGAAGTACAACGTAGTTGGAATATATCCTTCTGCAGGTGAACAGGACATCGGCAATGCAGATATCATTGCCATAGACAGATGTTCGGAAGCTGATGTGGCGTATATTGCCTCTTTAGTAGCAGTCAACCAACATAAAGCAGTCATTACTGCGGGATATGAAAGAAAGATCGATTTCCCGGGTGTATCAGGCGTTAATTATTTTACATATGACATGTCTCCGGCGGACTTTGCCCGACAGGTAAGTATCAGTTCGATCAAGACTCTGGAACAGCAGCAGAATTCTTCAGCCGGCAATCAGACCTTTGCCTTGTACGGTGTAAAGGGAGGGGTAGGTACTACCGTTCTTTCTGCCATTATGGCTCAGAACTATGCAAAGAAGAATCCTGACAAAAGAGTGTGTGCTGTGGACTTCAGCTCCAGAGCAGGGGATCTGGGTGAAAAATTTGGGATCGATAAGCCAAATCTTAGTATTCATGAGTGTGTTCTTAAGTTTCTGGAAAAGAAAAATGAACACCTTGATATAAACAATTACAAGAATAAAATCATTGACTACTGTTTTCCGGTAAACGGCGTTTATGTCATGCCGACAAGCCAGGTGGATATCTATGAATTTACCGACCGCAGATATTCGACCAGCGAGATCGCACAGATGTACAGATTTGTATTGAACGGATTAAAAGAGCAGTTCGATGCCGTTTTCATCGATGTTACCAAGTTTGGCGGATATTGTTATGATATTGCGCTGCAGGAGGCAACCAAGATCATCCTGGTATCAGATGGAAAGATCGCGTCAACAAATCATCTGCTGCATAAGATCGGTCAGCTGAAAGATGACAGCAGGGTGTCAGTAATCATTAACCGTATCGATACCAGACACAATGAGACGGAGTTTGATGATGTTAACATTATCAGATCCAAATTTGATAAAGACAGAATCATTGAGCTTCCGGTCGACAAGCATCTTTTGAATGAAACAAAGGAGATGGCGGTTAAACATAATAAGAAGATCGACAGGGAACTCAACAGGTACTTTGTTAATGCAGTGCCTGACATCAAGAAGAAAAGAAAATAGAGGTGGTGGAAGATGATGAGAAATACCAATTATGAAGAAATGGATCTGATCGCTCTTCCATCTTCTACTTTGATAACGGAAGACAATGTTTCTGAACTGAATGAAAAACTTAAGAGTGTTATTGCCGAGAAATATGACAGAGAGTTGAAGATGGTAGAGATCACCAGAGGTTCAGATCTCGAAAGAAACATCAAAAACAGCATCATTGACTATATAAATGAAAACAACATTATTTTCAGGACCAATAATCTAAAACTGAAAGTAATAGAAGATTTCATGATCGCACTAAGCGGCTATGGAATCCTACAGCCTTTAATGGACGACGACGAAATAGAGGAAATATATGTCTATGCCCCAGATAAGATCTGGTATCTGAAAGATGGTAAGAATGTCTTATCTGATATCAGATTTGATTCATCCGAAAAGTTGAAATCATATATTGATAATGCTTTAGGGAGAATAGGCAGAACACTTAATAATGCCAATCCTATTGAAGACGGACGATTACCGGATGGTTCCAGAATAGCAGTCAGTGCATCCACTCTGTCTCCAAACGGATACACCATGAACATCAGAAAGTTCAGAAAAGAGAGGATCACTCTGGATAAGATGATAGAATTCGGATCCATGGATGAAGAGATAAAGAAACTGCTGGTTGCCATCATAAATGCAAGACTGAATTTCCTGGTTTCCGGTGGAACAGCTTCTGGGAAGACTACGCTTTTAAATGCAATGAGTCAGTATATTCCGGAAAACGAAAACGTAGAGAGTGTTGAAGATAATATTGAACTACAGCTCAACAGAGAATTCTGGCTGCAGCTGGAAACAAGAAAAGCCAATCTGGAAGGAGAAGGCGAGATCACCATGGCAGACCTGCTGGTCCATATCTTAAGAAGATCTCCAGAGAGGATCATCGTTGGTGAGATAAGAACACCTCAGGTCGCTGATACCTTCATGAATGCCATACAGACTGGCCATGACGGGGTCTGTGCTACCATACACGCTAACGACCCGAAGAGATGTCGTGCCCGTATGAGTAAACTGGCATCAACAGCCAATAACACCCCATACAATTCCAACCTGGATGACTTTGACCATTCCATTCACATCATCATTCAGATGAAGAGGGATGAGATCGCTAAGAAAAGGGTTATCACATCAATCGACTTTGTATCTGAAAACAGTCAGATGATCAATCTTGTTGAATACGACAGAAAAGATGATCAGTTCATTCACAAGAAACTGCCCCAGGAGCTGAAGGAACTCTTCTATGAAAGGGGAGTTGCGTATGAGGAATAAAAGAGTATATCTCGGAGCAGTAAAAAGGAAGAAAGACTTCTCCTTCAAAGGTGACTTCTTTTCTTCCATGAGAAATGGTAAACTGCCGATAAATACAACGGTATTTCTGATACTGTCAGCATTCAGCGGGGTATTCATATATATCTTATATATGTTAACGATAAGATCGCAGATGGTGGCAATCTTTACCGGAGCATTATCGTGTTTTCTGCC
>JAFRJA010000104.1 GCA_017432545.1 Erysipelotrichaceae bacterium | reverse complement strand
TGACCCGCACCAAGATAATAAAAGGGCTATAAGGGCATACGAGAAAGCCGGGTTTAAAATCATTAAATCACTTCCAAAACATGAGATGTTTGAGGGAGAAAAAGTAGATTGCTGGCTGATGGAATTAGCACTGTAGATTCCGGTTTATGGAGATGTTTATAAAAGTGTACATTTATGAACACAATTCAAAAAGCTGTGCTGTTTTCAGCATTCTATTTGAAAATGTCAGATAGGATCAAGATGTCTGTTTGTTTAATCCATGCATCTCTCTGATCAGAGAATTGAGAGTAGTTTTTGACATTTCCTGGTACATTGATTCACTGATTCCTTCAAGTTTATCATCCAGCAGCTTATGCATATTTTTCCCGACTGGACAATCAGGATTAGGATTTTCATGAAAATGAAAGAGATCCTTATCTGTATCTTCAACGGCCTTAAATATATCTAACATGGTTATATTATCAGGATCTTTGATAATGGAAGCGCCACCTGTTCCGGCATTCACGGAAATGATTCCGGCTTTTTTTAACTGTGAGAGAATATATCTTACATTTACCGGATTGGTATTGACCGAAGTCGCAAGAAAATCAGATGTTATTTTATAATCATTCCCAAAATACTCTATTGCCAGCAATATATGAGTTGCCATAGTCAGACGATTGGAAAACTGCATAAACACCACCTCGTTTCGTAAATATTATATGTTGTAAGGAAAAATATTACAACAATTGAAAAAGTATTGATGTAAGGCTTGACATTACAACTATAATATGTATAATCGTAGATGTAAGCCAAAATCTTACAACAAAGAAAGAGGTAAAAAATGACACAGATCGAAAAAGCTTTAACACTTATCAACACGTTCGCAACAGGCGATACTGAAACAGCCGCTTCTTTATTAAATGAGAATTATATCCAGCATAATCTGGCATACGGAACAGGAAGAGATGCGTTTGTCGGATCTGTTGCCTATCTGGCAAGTGCTCCAGTCAAGACTACTGTAAACAACATCCGTGCTTATGAAGATGGCGATAAGGTCTTCTTGCATACGGTTTATAATTTTGCCGGTATGGGCGAACAGGTCGCCTTCGATATCTTCCGTTTTGATGAGGATGGAAAGATCGCTGAACATTGGGACAACCTGGCTGCCAAAGCAGAAGTGAATCCTTCCGGAAGAACACAGATCGATAACTATGCAGAAGTTAAAGACCTTGATAAAACAGAAGAAAACAGGCAGCTGGTAAAGAGCTTCCTTCATGATGTCATGCAGGGCAAGGCTCCTGAAAAGACGCCTGATTATTTTGATGGTGATACCTATCTTCAGCACAATACAGGTATTGCTGACGGTCTCTCCAGTCTTGGCGCAGCGCTGGCTGCTTTGGCAAAACAGAATATTGCGATGAACTACGATACCGTTCATCAGGTACTGGCCCAGGGTAATTATGTACTGGCGGTGTCTGAAGGAACGTTTGGCGGAGTTCCGACTTCCTACTATGATCTCTGGAGAGTGGAGAATGGCAAGATCACCGAGCACTGGGATGTCATGGAAACGATTGCCGACAAGGAAACATGGCAGAACCAGAACGGTAAGTTTTAAGCAGTATACAAATCGTTATAGGAACAAACAGCTCCGGGATAAGATGTCTTTGGAGCTGTTATCATGAAGACGGGGGAGGTAAAAGGGTGGATGCGCAATACTATCTGAAATATATCAGTGAGAAGATCCATACGGTCATCGTTGGAACTGTCGATGAGGAGGGCATGCCGATCACTTCAGCCATCGATATGATGGATGCCGATGAAAGCGGTCTGTATTTTCTGACGGCTAAAGGGAAGAACTTCTATGACCGTTTAAAGAAAAGAGGAAGTATCGCGCTGACTGCACTTCAGGGTGAAGATACTCTGTCGAGCATCTCTATATCGGTGCGCGGCAAGGTAAAAGAGATCGGAAATGACAGGATCCCTTATCTATTTGAAAAGAACCCCTACATGAAGCAGATCTATCCGAATGAAGGTTCAAGGATGGCGCTGACCGTATTTCAAATCTATGAAGGAACAGGAGAATACTTTGACCTGTCGAAAAGACCGATCGACAGAGCTTCCTTCAGTTTTGGAAAGGAAGAGGTCAAAGAGGCCGGCTATCTTATCACGGATAAATGCATCGGCTGCGGCAATTGTCTGAGCGTCTGCCCGCAATCTTGTATCGATCATGATCCTGTTCCGTTTGTGATCAGACAGAACAACTGTCTGCGCTGCGGCGGCTGCATGTCAGTGTGTCCGGCCGATGCCGTTATAAGGAGGTAGGATATGCAGGAATTCATATACAAAATGAACGATAACGAGACTTACACTGTTATGGCTTATCGAGGCGATGAAGAGGTCGTGAAGATCGAAGAGACTTATGCCGGCAAGCCGGTGACAATCCTATTTGATTCTCTTTTCAAAGGTCATAAGGAGATCAAGGAAGTCATTATTCCCGACAGCATCGAAGACATCGGCGGTTTTATCTTTGACGGTTGTGACGGGATCGAAGAAATAAAACTTCCTGCCGGATTAAAAAATCTCTGGCAATATGCTTTCGTCAGAACCAACATCACTGAGATCGAGATACCGGAAGGAGTAAGTACGATCCCGCCTTTTGCATTCAAGGATTGTATTCATCTGAAGAAGGTCGTATGTCATACAGGGTTGAAAAAGATCCATGATCATGCTTTTGAAGGCTGCAAAGAGATCGAGACATTCATTGTTGATCCCGGTACGTATATCGGTGATCTGGCTTTTGAAGAAGCTGCAGCTATCGGAATACAGAAACTCATCGTTTCAGATTCATCAAATGACGAGGTGGAGAAATGAAATCACAGTTAGAAAGACTTGATTATCTTACTGAGGCATTCAAACAAGATTCCGAAGAGTACAAAAAGCTGCAGACACCTGCGGATGTCAAGGGAAAGAAAGCTCTATTAAGATCACTTATGAACATTCGCATGCCGAAAGATATCGATGAAGAAGTTCTTGCGATACAGGATGAGTATCTGAAAGAAGCAAACAGGCAAAAGGGCATCGTCACATTGAATGAGATCCCGACTTTGTCGGAACTTTTACATGATAAGCAAAGGCATAGTGACGTCATCTCGATCTATCAGGGAGATATAACCTGCCTGGCAGTCGACGTCATCGTCAATGCGGCCAATTCGCAAATGCTGGGCTGTTTCATTCCCATGCATAACTGCATCGACAATTGTATCCATACCTATGCTGGGATACAGCTCAGGGCGGAATGCGACAGGCAGATGAAAGCCAAGCACATCAGATACAAAGAAGATTATGAACAGCCTACCGGTATCCCACTACTGACGGATGGCTACAATCTTCCGGCAAAAAAGGTGATCCATGTCGTGGGTCCGATCGTCTATGATGAAGTGACACCAAAACTCGAAGAAGAGCTGGCTTCCTGTTACCGCAACAGTCTGGATATGTGTGCACAAAACGATCTAAGAAGCATAGCCTTCTGTTGTATCTCGACCGGTGTTTTCCGCTTTCCCAAAAAGGAAGCGGCTTTGATCGCCGTTTCAACAGTGAAAAAGTGGCTTGATGAAAATGAAGGAAAGATCGAAAGAGTGATCTTTAATGTGTTTTCTGATGAGGACAGGATGATATATGAACAGATATTCAGGATATATTAGTGATACGCCCGATGGGCTGACAAAACTCAAAAACCTGCTTTCTAAAGCGGATACGATCGTGATCGGTGCCGGTGCCGGTCTTTCCACATCGGCCGGATTTGTATATTCGGGAGAAAGATTTGAGAAATACTTTCCGGATTTCATTGAAAGATATGGTTTTAAAGATATGTATTCCGGAGGCTTTTATGTGATGGATCAAAGCCCTGAAGAAAACTGGGCATACTGGAGCCGCTATATCTATATCAATCGATATATGAGACCGGGCAAGCCGGTCTATGAAAAGTTGTTTGAATTAGTGAAGGACAAGGACTATTTTGTGATCACGACCAATGTGGACCATTGTTTTCAAAGGGCGGGTTTTGACAAGCAAAGGCTTTTTTATACGCAGGGTGATTATGGTCTCTGGCAATGCAGCAAGCCGTGTCACGACAAGACCTATGACAACTATGAGACGATCTGTGAGATGGTAGTGGCACAGGGCTTTACGATTGACAGGGATGGAGCGCTTCTTCCTCCCGAAAACGGTGAGCTGAAGATGAGTATTCCGTCTGAACTGATCTCGCATTGTCCGGTATGTGGGGAACCCATGAGTATGAATCTTCGTGCGGATGGTACCTTTGTGCAGGATGAAGGCTGGTACTCGGCAGCCGAAAGATATACGGAATTCTTAAGACGACATCGTGATTGTAAAACTGTCTTTCTGGAACTGGGCGTCGGAGGCAATACACCGGTCATCATCAAATATCCTTTCATAAGGATGACTTCGGAATGGCAGAAAGCAAACTATGTCTGCATAAACTATGGCGAGGCCTTCGCTCCCGAAACCATTCAAGACAAAGCGATCTGTATCAATGGCGATATAGGTACGATACTTGAACAGCTTGGATAAGAAAGATGATCCGAAATAAATAAGTTCAATAATGTGTAGATTTACGAACATAATTCATTCAAACAAAACAACATTTAAAAGATAAAAGAATCAAAGCGTAAAAAGATCACTCACCATCTGAAATATGGTGGTGAGTGATACTTTTGAACAGTTCAATAAAGACTATGATAATGATAAAATATTAGTGTAGAAAAGATGAGAAGGTACATATAAAATGAGTGAAAAAAGATATGGGAAACCCAATATGAATAACCTTCCGTATGAACTTGGCAAAGAGATTTTTGAAGAAATTCTTAATTCTCCCAAAGTAGACAGAGAAGCTCGAAGAAGAGAAGCTCTTGAACTTGAAAGACAAATGCTAGAGGCAAGAAAAAAGGAAGAATATGGAAAATAGGAATGAACTGTTCAGAGCCATTCCTATTTTTGCTTCAGATCTGACAGATAAAGAACTGTCAGATTTTTCTGTTAGATATAACGCAGGTCAAGGACTTGTTCAATACCTCTACGGTTTTGCAGAAAAAGATGAAGCAGATAATGTAATGAGAACATACATTGTCAGGGATAACAAAACCAACGAATTGGTCGGTTATTTCTCGCTAAAAGCTGGGATGATATCTGTTAACGAAACTAAGAACGGCGATAGAGATAAATTTGATACAATGCCAGGAGTTGAACTTGCAAACTTCGCCGCGAATGATACCTACATCAGAAAATACAAAGCTTTGAAAGGATGCGGACGTATTATTTTCGACTTATTAATAGTGCCTACGATTGAAGAAGTTGCCCGAAAGATCGGAATAAAACTGATTTATATTTTTGCTTTGCCGATAGATTCACTGATTGAAAGATATAAAGATTACGATTCAAGAGACTGCCATCAAAACAGGAAGATGAACTTCATAAGAGATTAAAACCGAATTATGACGAATCCTGTATCTTTATGTATCAGGAGCTTTAGAGAACTAGCCGTTGAATTTCTGCTAAACAGGTAATATGATCGTCTTGTTTCTTGTGCTTGATGGCTTGATATCACAAACATCTTGGAAATGTTTGATTTTAGTTTGCACGATTTTAGCAAGAAGAAAAAGAAGTCTTGACCGTTTTAAGACTTCTTTTTATCAGTGAGACCTAATATATAATCGGTGCTGACCGAATATAGTTTTGCTAAACTAATCAGTATTTCTAGCGGAATCTGTCTGGTTCCGTTTTCATAATGTGAGTAGGCTCTTTGGGAGACATTCAACTTTTTTGCTACTTCTGTTTGAGTCCAGTCTTTTTCTTCCCTTAAATCAATTATTCTTTTGTATTTCATTACAGATTTACAATAATTCAGAACATTTTGTTCTATAGATAATTAGAACAAAATGGGCTATAATTAAATCATTGAATATGAATCTACCGCAAGAACCAATAGATAGACAACACTTATGGAAGAATATGAAGAATAATAAAGCAAAAGGAAAAAAAGTCGTCATAAAAAACGAGGAAAAACAATTGAATGTTTTGATCACCCTTTATAATTGTTTACTCACTGATATTACTTTTTATCAGAATAGCGGAAACAGTATTGAAGCTATCGGTGTTATTTCGGCAATTGCTATGCCGGTTTTTCAACTTTTAAAAGTTGACTCAGCTATTCAATCAATCGTTTGCCTTGTATTTCCTTTTATACAAGCGGTTGGATTGCAACGAGGATTAGAGTCTCATTCCTTTGTAGCTATGTTAAGAGGCTATGCCGCTTTCGTTGAGAAAAAGATTAATAAAATAATTGGAGAAAACATTTTCTTGTATAACTCAGAACTTGTTGATGAATATATAGCTAAACAAAAAATAGGCAAAAACAAACCATACAAAGGAATTAAGTATTCAATGCTAATAACGATCGTAAGCCAAATTCTTATTAATTCCGTATCCGTTTTCTTTTTTTATCTAATTAATACAAAGAATAGTTTGCCTATATGGACGTTGTCAGTTTCAGGTATTTGGTTTACGTTGTGTATTGCGTTTGATTTATTGCTATGTATCGATTTTGTTAAAAAGGAACAGGTTAGAGAAAAAGCTAAAAACTATTCTTTTATAAGATCTCTTCCAAGTGAAGAAAAGATGGAGAACGAACAATGAGAGAGAAGAAGCAAACTGGATATCCGTCTATTGATAAACCATGGTTGAAATACTACAATCCTGGTGCAGAAGAAGCAGCAACTAAAATACCTGAAGGTAAAACCGTATGGGATGTGATCGAAGAGAAGCTACTATTATACAAGGATATTCCCGCCATTGAATACTTCGGCCGCAAGATCTCCAGACCGGAGTTCATCGACATGGTCTATACCTGGGCCAGAGCCTTCAAGGCTCTCGGGGTTAAAGAGGATGAAGTCATTCCGTACTATGGACCGTTCTTCCCGGATGTCGGCGCGATGGCCTTTGCGCTGAACATCATCGGCGCCTGTCCGTATTTCCTCAAGCTCGCCATCAGCCCTGAAGCGCTGCATGAGGAGACCTCTGATTCCAGAATCGCCATCGTATACAGCGATATGTGGCAAAATGTCGCCGGCGAGTTCTCCAAAGATCGTTTTGAAAAGGTCATTTTCGTTACGGCCGCAGACGCTATGCCGAGTCCGAAGAAGCAAATCGTTTCTTTACTTGGAAAGCTCAAACGCAACAAAAACGCGCTGCCAATCCCACATGGCGGTAAGTATCTCCGACTGAACGAAGCAAAGAAGTATTCCGCGCAGTTTTCGGGTGAGGTTAGGGTTCAATTTGTCCCTGACCGGGCAGCATTTATCACATCCTCTAGCGGGACGACAGTAGGCGGGGTTGTAAAAGGCTGCGTCGCAACCAATGAATCTACCGTTGGGCAGCTTGTAATGGAGGATGTTGCGGAAGTATCGTATTTTCCAAAGAATCGGGTCTTAAATCACTTTCCTCCTACTGCATCGACATCTTTGAATAGCCTGTTTCTTGTTCCTCTTTACAGAGGGGCAACCATCGTCATGGATCCGCGTGTCACTGAAGACGATTTTTATAACCAAATCAATCGGTTAAAACCCAATGTGGTGATACATACGGGTAGCGCATGGCAAGCTTTTTTTACTCGTGTAGAGAAAGAACAACAACAAGGAAAAACCTTTGATTTCTCCTTTGCAACAGGATGGATTGTAGGGGGAGAAGGAACCGACATCAGAAAATTTCAAAAATGGAAGCACATTATTAGCAATGCGCGTGGTGCAGATATTCTTGTGAGCGGATACGGCGCTTCAGAATTGTTTTCGGCGGCAATTGGAGAACAGTCTTTTGCAAGATGTCCGTTTGAAAAGCAAATTATAAGCGTTGGCATTCCCTATGCTGGTATGAATATTGGGGTGTTCGATCAAGCAGGACACGAATTGGGCTATAATCAACGTGGCGAATTGTGGATTATGAGCAAAACCGTCATGAAAGAATACTATAAAAAGCCAGATCTTACCGCTCAAACAAAGATTGACGGTTGGATTCGCACTGGTGACTTAGCCGAGATCGATGAGAATGGCTTCGTTTATATCTGGGGTAGGCTAAAAGATACCATTTCGTTGCTAGATGGACAAGAAGTTTTTCTATTCGATATTGCAAACAGAATTAAGGAAAACGAATATATCGACGATGTAATTGTTCTTTCAATGCCCACGAAGAACAACAGTTACAAACTTGTCGCTCATATCGTATGGAACAAGAATTTGAATGAAGAAGAAAAAAAGAATTGTCTGGTCGAGTTAAATAAAACGGTAGAAAAGTCTTTTCCTGAAGGAATTCGGATTGATGCTTACGCTGAACACGAAGGTATGTTGCCATATTCTCCCACTACGCTCAAAAAGGACAAGAATAAATTATCTAAACAAACGAGTGGTTACATTCAGATTATTAACGGAAAAGTGTACAGTGTCGAATTCATTCCGAATGGAAATGAAAAGTATTATATGAATATACAAAGAATGTAATTCATGTTTGCACATATATCATAACAATATGTCATCATATTGTAGATTATTATAAGAAAAAGCATCAAACAGTATATAAAGCCAGCTTAATTTGACAAGCCAATATATATTAAAGCAACAAAAAAACCTGCCGATTCTGACAGGTTTTTAGTCACTATGGGGCGAACGATGGGGCTCGAACCCACGAAATGCCAGAGCCACAATCTGGTGTGTTAACCAACTTCACCACGTCCGCCATGTGCTTATTATTCTAGCAGATTATCAGGCCTATTTCAATGATAGAATTATGTTGTGCTGGAAATAAAAGGGATAAAATTTGACGTTGAAATAAAGCGTAAAAAAATAAAGAATCTATACCTGCGTCTTAATGGTAATAAGGTCATTGCTTCAGCTCCTTTGCGCATGCCAGAGTATGAGATATACCGCTTTATCGAATCGAAAAAGAACTGGATCTACAGAGCTTATGATTACAGTGTTTATAAAAACAGAGTGACCAGATTATATAAAGGCGGAGACATTTTTTATGTGTTTGATCAGCCATATAATCTGATAAGATTGATCGGCAAAAAGAAGGTCGTGATAAATGATAATAACATTTATCTGTCTTATCCGGATGAAAGTGAAGGGGGCATAAAGCATCTTTATCACTATCTGGATAAGCTTCTGCTTGAAGAGGCTGAGAAAATTCTTGATCAGTATCTGTTTTTTCTGGAGGAATACGGTTATGATCTGATCCCCGAACTGATATGCCGGATCATGTCTTCCAAATGGTGTGTCTGTTATACCCGCAAGAATACGATCTGCATCTCTTCCTATCTGATCCATTATCCTTTGAAATGCCTCAAATACATCATGATCCATGAGATGACACACTTCCTAATCCCCAATCATTCCAAGAGGTTTTATGGTATCGTGAAGAACAATATGCCTGATTATAAAGAGGCTGTTGAGATGCTTAAACTATGAAAATATTTACATATTCCTTTCACTTGAAACACGATTGTTTAGAAGGTAAAATATTTGATAGGTAAGGTGTGTCAAATAATATGAGAGCATTAACAAAAAGAGAGAATACTGTCTTAGGGGTAAATTGCTCTTTACTTGTGGTTTTAATAAATTAGTTTTTTGAAGTGGACGTAGGTTTGCGTTCACTTTTTTATTTGTTTGATGAGGAGGTTATCACAATGGATCAAACACAAAACAAAGCACTTTTGGATGCCTGCAGCTCAGGAAAGCTTGAGGAAGTAAACAGACTTCTTTCAGAAGGAGCTGATCCCAACTGCAAGAACGGTGATGGCAGAACCGGTCTGATGAGAGCATCTAAAAGGGGCTATGAAGAGATCGTTGATAAGCTGATAGAAGCGGGCGCCGATGTCAGAGCGAGAGATAAAAACAATGATACGGCGCTGATGGGTGCTGCCAAACACGGATATGTTCCGATCTGTCAGAAACTGTTGGCTGCCGGAGCTGATGTCAATTCGCACGACAATGATGGCAGGACATCACTGATGAGAGCGGCTTTCAAAGGTGAAGAGGGTGTCGTTGAATGTCTGGTCGAAGCAGGTGCGGATCTTGACGCGAAAGACAACAAGGGCAGGACGGCGCTGATGGAGTCAGTTACAGCCTTCAAGGTCGGGGTAATACATTATCTGCTGGCCAAGGGTGCTGACGTGAATAAGCGCGATAATCATGGCTGTACATGTCTGATGAGAGCCAGCTATGGTGGATATACAGATCTGGTCATTTATCTTCTTAACAGAGGCGCTGATAAATATGTTAAGGATAATGCCGGTAAAACTGCTTATAATTATGTTCGGGAAAACGGCAGTGAAGAACTGCTTGACTTATTGAAATAGAAGGGGAAAGTTATGAAAGAATATGCATCAAAAGACATTAGAAATGTCGTATTACTGGGACACGCTGGTTCCGGAAAAACTTCTTTAGCTGAGGCGTCATTATTACTGACTAAAGCTATCGACCGTATGGGAAGAGGCGGTGACGGCACTTCCGCACTGGACTTCGACCAGGAAGAAGGCAAGAGAGGTCTGTCTGTATTTACAGCCCTTGCACCGGTCGAGTGGAAGAACACCAAGATCAACTTCATCGATACCCCGGGTTATCTGGATTATGTAGGTGAAAAGGTCTCCGGTACAGCAGCAGCTGATCTGGCTGTAGTCGTAGTTTCAGCTAAAGACGGTGTTGAATCAGGCACCGAAAGTTCAGTAAAACTGTGCAAGAAGAACGGCATTCCGACAGTCTTCTTTATCAACAAGATCGATGATGACAATGCCAACTTTGAAAAGACAGTTAATGAACTCAGAGATAAATTCGGTGCTTCTGTCGTTCCGTTTGAAATACCGGTAATGGAAGGCAAGAAGATGACCGGTTCCAATAAGGTGCTTGAAGATTCAGGTAATCCTCATTATGATCAGATCGCTGAAGCTATCGCTTCTGCTGATGATGAACTGATGGAAAAATTCTTCGAAGGTGAAGCTTTCACTCCGGAAGAGACCGCCAGAGGTCTTAAGCTCGCTCTTAATTCAGGCGATGTCAAACCGGTATTTGCCGGCAGCGCTGTCAATTCACAGGGTGTAAGCGAACTGCTCGACTTCTTAAAGGAAAACTGCCCGGTTTATTGCGATAAGGGTACAGTTACGGATGCCAACGGCACTGAACTCAAGACTGATGATTCAGAAGCTTTCTCAGCTTTAGTCTTCAAGACTGTTGTCGATGCTTTCGTCGGCAAGATCTCTTATGTCAAAGTCATGTCCGGTAATCTGACTCCGACTACTGCCTTATACAATTCCAAGAAAGACACAGCTGAAAAAGCCGGCGGTCTGTTCGTTGTATGTGGCAAGCAGCAACTCCCGATCACTAAGTTATCTTGTGGTGATATCGGTGCTCTGACAAAGCTGGGTGTAACGGAGACTAACGATACATTATGTACAAAGGATAAGAAAGTTGTCTTCAAGGATATTGAATATCCTAGACCGATGCTTGGTGTTGCCGTATCACCTAAGACCAAGGATGATGAAGACAAGATGTCTGATGCCTTGAAGAAGGTTTTAGTCGAAGATAAATCTCTTAACTTTGTCAGAAATGCAGAAACAGGTGAACAGGTATTATATGCTGTCGGTGATCAGCAGATCGATGTCGTCGTAAGTAAATTAAAGAACAGATATAAAGTTGAGATCGTGCTCAAGGAACCTAAGGTTCAGTATCGTGAGACGATCAGAGGCAAATCTGAAGTTCAGGGTAAATATAAGAAACAGAACGGTGGTGCCGGTCAGTATGGTGATGTCTGGGTAAGATTTGAACCAAATCCTGATTCCGAAGAAATGGTCTTCGCGGAAGAAGTATTCGGTGGCGCTGTTCCGAAGAACTACTTCCCATCTGTTGAAGCAGGCTTAAGAGGCTGTATGGCCAAGGGTCCGTTAGCGGGATGCAAGGTCGTCAATGTCAAGGCTACGTTGTATGATGGATCTTACCACCCGGTAGATTCAAAACCTAACTCCTTTGAAGCAGCTGCCAGACTTGCTTTCAAGGCTGGTATCCCGAAGGCTAATCCTATCCTTCTTGAACCGATCGGCAAGGTTACCGTTATCTGTCCGGAAGAATATACCGGTGATATCATCGGCGACTTCAACAAGAGACGTGGTATGATCCTTGATACCGGATCAGCTGAACCTGGTGAGGCCAAGATCGAGGCTGAAGTACCGATGGCAGAAATGCTGAAGTACGCAACTGAGCTTCGTTCCATGACCAAGGGCAGAGGCACATACGTCATCGACTTCGACCGTTATGAAGCTGCTCCGCAGAACGTTACTGATAAAGTCGTTGCTGCTACAGCTGCCGAAAGAAAAGACGAAGACGTCGATTAAAATCAAACTCAATAAAAAATGGTTTCCTCAATTGGAAGCCATTTTTTTAATTATCAGTTATTTGACTTTTACTCGTGAACAGTTGCCTGTAAAGTTACCGAAAATTCCATTTCCTGATCATTTCTTACAACTTTGACGATCACTTCATCACCGACTGATTTGCTGTCGAGCACCTTGGAGAGATCGGCATATGAGGAGATCTTTTCATCATCGATTCCAATGATGATATCGTTTACTTGAAGACCTGCGCGTTCGGCGCTGCTGTTTTCAAAGACGCCGGTGATCAATACGCCATCGATCACATAATAGGAATTGCCTTTGCTGACAGTGATACCAAGCGCCGCTCTGTCTGTGACATAACCGTTTTCGATCAGATCATTGATGATCTTGACGACGGTATTGGATGGTATGGCGTAGGCCATGCCTTCAACGGCAGTCGTACCGTAGTTTGAGGACTTTTTCTTGGCGTTTACGATACCGACCAGATTGCCATCGATATCAAACAGGCCGCCACCGGAGTTTCCGGCATTCACCGCTGCGTTTGTCTGAATAACGGTCATATAGACGTTATTGATATAGATCTCTTTTTCTAGAGCTGAGACGATGCCGTTGGAGCAGGAAATACCTAAACCGAGAGGATTTCCGATCGCGATCACATCAGCACCTAAATCGAGATCATCTGAATCAGCAAAAGAGGAATAAGGCAGATCATTAGCATCGATCTTGATAACGGCCAGATCGCTTCTGGAATCATAGCCGATGACTTTGCCGTTAAATGTTTCGCCGTTAAAGATCTTTACTTCCAGAGTACTTTCATCGACCAGCCCTTCGATAACGTGAGCGTTGGTCACGATGTAGCCGTCTTTCGAAAAGATGACACCTGAACCTGCTGATGTGCTGGTAGTTGTACCGCCACCGAAGAAGAAATAATCTGAGCTGTTGGCCGACTGGACCTGGCACTGTATCTCAACTACCGTGTTATAGGCTTTATCGATCGCCTTGGTGTAGTCTGATTTTTCCATATTGGTATACTGCACTTCGTTGATAACAACACTGCTGTCTTGGGAAATGGTTGAATTGTCAGTTTTACCATTATAGAGTGATAAAACGCCATAGGTTCCTAGGCCTGAACCAAGTAAAGCAACAAGAAATATAATAAGGATAGTTTTAAAGTTAATTTTCATTCACTTCACCTCCTGCTATTATAGTAAACTTCCAATGTGAACTTAATCTGAATTTTACTAACACCTGTCAAAAAGCTATAATTTTGAATGTGGAAAAGAAAGAGCGGGCCGTCTCCAGGAAATATGTCCGAAAACAATTTGGTACTATTGGATTATTACTGATAATTTACGCTCTTTTTTCATTGCATTTTCCGCTGGTACTGAATATCTTTTTTCAGGAATCGGCACCGGATATCGTAAATGACAAACTGATGTATTACGGCATCTATTTCATCATCATCGTCTTTGGTACGGTGATCCCTTTTTTCTTTTTGCGCAAGATATTCCATCTGCCGCTTAAGAAATTCAATCAGAGCATTTCCGCAAGTTTCGTTGACCTGTTTGTTCAGGCCATTGTTTTCTTTGTGGTCTGTATCGCTCTGACCTATATTTCCAATCTGCTTTTTTCCTATATCGGTATGGAAGGGAAACTGATATCGGGTATCGGATTAAGTTATGACGATGCCAATCTTTCCAATCCGCTTTATATCTTCATGCTGATACTGGTCACACCGCTACTGGAAGAATATGCCTTTCGCGGTGTTCTTCTGAATATTCTTTCCCGCTATGGCAAGCGTTTTGCCTTGGTCGCTTCGGCGATCATCTTTGCCTTGGCTCATCTCAACTTTGCAGAGATGATACCGGCTTTTGCGATGGGTGTTCAGCTTGGCAAAACGGAACTGCGCTATAAGAGTATTCAGCCGACGATCGTCATCCATGTTCTGTTCAACGCGATCATCTATGGTCTTTGCGTGATACCGGCTTCCATTACCAAATACATGGCTTACGGTATTGCGGCCATCGTCTTTATCGCGGCTTATCTGATCGTTTCCGGACGTTATGAAAGGATCAGGATCAAGAAGCTGCACAAGAGCAAGACCACCAACATCATGTTCTACACGACGCCTGCGATTCTGATCGCGATGTTCCTGATGGTCCTTCATACAGTTCTTTTCGCCTATATCATCGGCCGCTAGTTATTTTTTTCACATTCACATATTTTCCCATGTTTAACGAGATTGACTTGTTTTCTTTTTGTTAATGTTAAAATTAAAGTATAAGTTAACAATCGTCAAAAATCGATCTGTTACACTATGACATCTTTATATCCCCGAGTTCCTTTTATAAAGAAAGGAGTATAAAAATGAAAAAGAAGAAAATAATTGTTTTCGGTTTATTTGTAGCACTGGCGCTGGTTGCGGGTTTCATTTTCTTTTTGAATCGTGCTACAGGACCGGGCAGTCAGCTGGATAACTATCCTTATGAACCTGATACACCGGCACCTGATCCGCATAATGGCGTCTTCGTTTCCGAACACGGCAAGATGACCTTCAACGGTGACGGCAAAACGGTCGTCTATGATTTTGATGAAGAATTGAGCAAGCTCTGCAATCTTCCCTCAGGTGAACATGAAGGAACATATGTGTTCCTGTCTGGCGATCTGCCGCCTCATGGCAGTATCGATGTGCGCTATGACATCGCTCATGAATGGGAGATAAGAGTTGATGATACTGCTTCGGTGATTCAACTTGGTCTGGCTACACCTGATGGCAAGTCTGCCTCGGTTGGTGTAGACGTTGTTACGGAGACCAGGATCCCATTGCTGTTTAATGGTGATAAATTTGTAACCATCACTTTTGAAAAGGAGTAATAAATGAAAAAGAATTATCTATTATTAATATTTGTTGCGTTACTGATGCTCGCAGGGTGCAACACTGCTCCCAGAAGAAATGTCAGGAAAATAACAATAAATCCCGATCCTAAGATCTCAAGAACCGTAGTCATTGATGAACCGACTGCTTTTAATGCAACTGTTAATTTAGGTACAGTCAAGGAAGGGGAAACGAGCGAACAGCCTCAGATTCCAGATCGAGGAATGTTCGGCAAGAAAGAAGAAAATAATGATCTCAGTTTTGAAGACTTTGATTTCTACTATGACATCATGTATGGAGGAATTCCGGAAGATGCCTACTATCCTTCTCTAAAGTATGCGGAAGGACAATGGAAATATGATCTGATCTTCCGTTATGACAGCTCTGATGGCTATTACTACGAAGAGATCGGTTACGCTGACCTGAGTCTGAACTATGATAAGGAGACCGTTATTATTGAACTGCATCCGAAGATGGCAAATGATGGCTATGAGGCGTGGGCTTTGACTGATACGGATGTCGGTTATGAACCGTTTGAAGGTGGTTTTGATGAGAATAATGCTTTGAAGATCATCGGTAATAATGCTGTCATCAATCCTACTGAATACTACTTTTCTTCAGGCAGGGAGTATATGATCGGTACGATCTGGATCTCTGAAGAGGACTTCGGAACTTTCCTTCTGACAAGAGGCCAGAACTGATCATTAATATCTGAAAAAACATTCGAAAGCATATCTACGGGTATGCTTTTTTTATTGGGATTTGATAATGAGTTGCTCCTACAAACACATGATAATGAGTTGCTCCTACAAACAAGGTGAAATACGTTAAAATAAATGTAAGAGTATTGATTCTTAAAAGAGGGTCTGACATATGAATAATGAATTAAATGAAAGAAAACTGTTCTCAGAAAATGATGTTACGCCGGATCTGAAATGGATGGGTGATCAGATTCCGGGAGGCTTTTTCATCTATAAAGCTTCGGGTAATCTTGAGGTCATTTATGTAAATAAGACGACATTAAGAATTTTCGGTTGTGAGTCTGTGGAAGAATTCAAAGAATTGACTGGCAATACCTTCAAGGGCATGGTCTATCCGGAAGATTTTGCCAAGATCCAGAAATCGATCCATGAACAGATCGCTGATAAACGCAACGAAAACATCGATTATGTCGAATACAGGATCGTAAGAAAAGACGGCAGTATCAGATGGGTCGATGACTACGGCCATTTTACGAATATGCCGGGCTATGGAGACGTGTATTATGTGTTTATCATCGATGTGACCGAACAGCACAATTCACGTATCGAGACCAAAAGAAGAGCCAATGTCTATTCAGCGATGCTGGAACAGTTCAACACGATGGCTTCCAATTCTCTGGCGGTTATGCGTAACAACCTGACGACTAATGACATCGAAGATGTCAGCGGCAGTGATCTTTTCAATACGGACTATGTCGGTGGCAGTGTCGCTGATTCGATCCAGGTCAGAATAGATTCATTCTTGCTTGATTCCGATAAACGAAGATATGAGGAGACTTTCAGGATCGAGAAACTGATCGATAGATTCTATAAATCTGAAGGCCCGATCGAATTCGTCGGTTACAGCCGAAGACAATCAGGCAGACAGTGTTTCGTCAAATATACCAGAAGCGTTACGATCGACCCGGTCAACGGCGATATCATCGCTTTCGGTATCGAGACTGAATACAACAATGAGAAAGTCTCGGAAGTATTGAATGATAAAGTACTGGTCAAGCAGTATGATATGGTCGCTTATCTGGCTGATGGCATGTATTCCATCATAATCGGCGATCCAAAAAATAAGGCCAAAGGTTCGATCTTCCCTAAACAGAGATTCGGATCTTATGAGAATTATATTCAGAATCAGGTCATCGGGACGATAGACAAAGAAGGCAATGAAGCAGAAGATATCCGCAAGGCTTTATCTCTGGATACCATTGAGAAAAAACTCGAAAATGAGGAATCCTATACCGTCGATGTCAACTGCAATATCGATGACGAAATATACAACAAGCGATTCACTTTCTATCCGGTCGATAAGGATGCCCGTATTTATCTCTTGTTAAAATCAGATGTCACTGACGTTCTTTCAAACGAGAGAGAAAGAAACAGGATCCTGGCGGAAGCTTTGCAGGAAGCTGAGCATGCCAATGCGGCCAAGACCTCTTTCCTGTCAAATATGTCGCATGAGATCAGAACCCCGATGAACGCTATTATCGGTCTTGGTTCGATCGCGATGAAAGACCCTGATCTGTCTGATCAGACCAGAAATTCTCTGGAGAAGATCAATGAAAGTGCCAAGCATCTGCTCAGTCTGATCAATGACATCCTCGATATGTCAAGGATCGAATCAGGAAGAATGATCTTAAAGAAGGAGGAATTCTCTTTCTCGGCTATGCTGGAGCAGATCAATAACATGGTTCAGACCCAATGTAAAGAGAAAAACCTCTTGTATGAATGCCGGATACTCGGCAAGATCGATGAATACTATTTTGGCGATGACATGAAGATCAAACAGATATTGATCAATATCCTGTCAAATGCCGTAAAATTCACCAATGAAGGCGGTATCCTTTTCACGGTTGAAAAGATTGCTCAGTTTGATAAACATTCAACCTTGAGGTTCAGGATCAGTGATACCGGTATCGGTATGAGCAAGGAGTACCTGGAGAAACTGTATCTGCCATTCACTCAGGAAGATACCACCACCAAAAACAAGTATGGTTCTACCGGTTTAGGCATGGCTATCACCAAAAACATCGTGGAGATGATGAACGGGCAGATCGATGTGGAATCGGAAAAAGGCAAGGGAACGGCCTTTACTGTTACTCTGACTTTGCAGAATGTCGATACCTTAACCAGAAATCTGGCAAAATTTGATCCTAATAATTTCAAAGTTCTGATCGTCGATGATGATGTTATCTCACTTGCCCATTCCAAGATGGTATTGGAAGAAGTGGGAATTGACGCCGATACCTGTGAAAGTGTGGAAGAGGTACTCCATCTGATGGAGATCAAACGCGGCAAGCTGCAGCCTTATGATCTGATCCTTATCGACTGGAAGATGCCGGAAACCGATGGTATCGAACTGACCAGGATCATCAGAAAAAAGTACAACTTTGATACGACGATCATCATCCTTACGGCCTATAACTGGGATGATATAACCAATGAGGCAATTGATGCCGGAGTTGACAGTTTCATGTCCAAACCGTTATTTGCGTCAAATGTTCTTGATGAGTTTGAAAGAGTCGTCAACAGCAGATCGATCAATGAAGCAGGAAACTTTGATCTGACAGGCAAGCGTATCCTGGTTGCCGAAGATGTTTCGATCAACGCCGATATCATGAAGATGTTACTGGAGAAAAGCGGTATCGAAGCTCAGATTGCGGAAAACGGCAGTATTGCTTTGGATATGTTCTCTAAATCAGAAGAAAACTACTATGACGCGATCCTGATGGATGTCAGAATGCCGGTAATGGATGGCCTTGAGGCAACGTCCAGGATCAGACAGCTGGAAAGAAAGGATGCCACCAAAATCCCGATCATCGCTCTTACGGCCAACGCCTTCGATGAAGATGTCCAAAGATCTTTACAAGCCGGCATGAACGCTCATCTGTCCAAACCGGTCGATCCTGATACTTTGTTCAAGACACTTAAAGAGCTTATCTATAACAGTAAAAAAACAGCTTAAGAAACCACGAAAGGATTACGCAATGTTAACAATAGAGAAACTTAAAGAATATGGCGCCAATGTTGAAGAAGGCGTTCACAGATGTGCTGACCAGGAAGACTTCTATCTGATGATGGTCGAAAAGAGTCTGGAAAGTGACAAATATGATGTGCTTTCAAAAGCGATTGAAGTGAATGATCTGGATAAGGCTTTTGAGGCAGCACACAATATCAAGGGCGTGTTAGGAAATCTGTCTTTGACGCCGATTTACGAAACGGCAGTTGAACTGACTGAATACCTTCGAGCCAGGACAGTCATGGACTATAAGCCATTGGTCAAAAAACTGTTTAATCAGAAAGAAGAACTGGAAAAACTGTCTGAAAATTAAGCTTTTTTCGACAGAACATCATAAAGAATTATTTGGATTTTAAATAAATGTTTTCGTTCGCTTTTTATCAGATTGAAATAAAAGGAATGATCTTGACTTATCTGTTTACAGCCTGAGATTCATAGAATAGAGGCAGAAAGACATAACCCTGATCAGAGAGACCTTCAATGATCTCAGGCAAAGCGATCAGTGTATTATCAGAATAATCATGCATCAATACCACCAGCAGTTTCTTACCGTTGGTGTTATTTAATACATTATCACGGTACTCTTTTGCCGAAAGGATCCTGGCTCCGCCATCACCAGTTGCGGAATTCCAGTCCACCCAGGCGTAATGAATATCTCTGAGTTCTTCAATGATCGAATAGTATTTGTTTCCGGCAGTCCCCGTGCCACCCGGGAATCTCATTACTTCGGTTGTATAACCATAGCGGTCTTCAATGAATTCTCTGTTTTCCTTGATCTCGTCCATGAATCTTTCAACTGAAGAATAGATACCGTTTTTGCCTAATTTATGAGAAGCCGTATGATTGCCTAAGGTATGGCCTGAAGCAAGAATCTTTCTGTATGCGGCATCATATATCTCGTCATAGTCATAACCGAATTCCGCACATTTTTTCAGGCAGAAGAAAGTCGCCTGGACATCATATTCATCAAGGACGTCATAGAATTTGTTCGACATCTTATATGGCCCATCATCAAAAGTCAGATAGGCGATCTTTAATTCTGATTCATCATTTAGTATTTTATTTTCCAGTTCGCCGGCCAGTTCAAAGAAACGGTCGTGGTAATGGGCGAGTGTTTCGTTGTAATTCTCGATCTGTTCCAATTGATCCGCAAGCTCATTTCTTTTTTCAGTCTGCTTGTTCAGTTCAGCTTCATTCTCTGCGATCAGTTTTTCGTTCTGTTCTGTCTCAAATTTGATGTCTCTGGTATTCTCGTCCAGCTTAAAAGCGGTGTGACCCACACCGATGATCAATACCAGTAAAAGTATCGGTATCACTGTTTCAAGTATTCTTCGAGTTTCTGTGTTTTTCTTTTCCATAATTCCAGAACATCAGTAGCGACGTTTTCTTTAAGTTCATCTATCTTGAAACCAAGTTCATCGCATTCTTTTTCAATATCCAGAAGATCCTCTTCAAGTTCCGCAAGCCTTACTTTACTTTGCTCGTTGGATTTTATGGCTTGTTTGTAGTCATAGTAAAACTTGCCGGCCATGATACCGGTTATCAGTAAAACGATGATTTCAAAAACAAATAGTTTTCTGTTCATAATATGTTTCTATTCTTTATTAGCGAGTTTTTCCGGTGTGCCGATAATCCGGGAGAACTCTTCTTTTTTATTTTCGCAATAGGCTATTCTTTCTTTCAGGCCATCAATAACGCCTTTGTTGTAAGCACAGGAGAGTTCTTCAACACTGACGGAATATTTATCTGCCAGGCTTATGAAAATATCAAATGGTGTAGTAATGGTGTTAATATTATCATATATGCCGTTATAGCGTCCAAGTCCGTAACATTCAACTTTGACTTCCACAGGGCTGAGATCATCGCTCCAGATGCTTTCCATCTCGCTTCTTCTTTTCTGAACAAATTTATTATAGAAACGCCGGATGACATGGGATAATCAGAAGGTGGCCACAAACAGTAAGGAAACAGAGATGCTTGCCGGTACAAAAGTCGCCAGACGATAGATGTCCCGCCAGCCGATGTTTTCTTCACCGAGCAGGACGACGTTGGTAATATAAACGATTCCATAGACATAAAACGGAATAAGGTCGATAGAAGAATCATAAACAGTTAATTCAGTATTGCATTCCGTGCAGAATAACAGGATCAGGTTCATGACCGGGCAGACAAGATGCAGCCAGAAATTCATGCCCGCGAAGGTTATTTCGAAACCTTTATAAGGGAGAATGAACAAGGTCGCAAAGATCATGGTCAGAGTGGTACAGATCACGCCGGACTGCTGGAAGATCTGTAGTCATTTGGGATAGGTAAATCTTTTCTTGCGGATACCTTCGATCGCAAAAGGGATCATCATCGTTGCGCCAAGGGCCGCAAAGACGTTTGAATTGACCGTAAAAAGCCTGAACAGATAGGAGCCTCTTTCCGGATATTTGGAACTTGGGTCCATAATCAGTCTCAGAGCGACCGCGTAAATGCAGAATAAAGAAGTAAGAACAGAAGCAATAAGCGCAGTACGGCTTCTTTTTTTCTGCAGGTCGATCATGTACTGTTTCTTCTGTTTTACTGGCTTTGGTTTGGCAACATTTTGGACAGGATTAAATTTTCTTAAGGTCCTGCCAAGATATTCTTTAGCGGTAAAGGCCAGAACGGGGTAGAAGACTTCCTGCACAAAGACGAGTCCATTATGTTGAGTAAAATATTATGTTAAGTAAGCCCTTCAGACTATGGTTCTAAAGGGCTTTTTGGTTATTTACTCAACATAATATTATTGATTCATATACATAAGAAGGAGGAAAAAAGTTATGTATACTGAATCATTACCGGCTCTGATAGAAAGAGCCAAGAAAAGACTGTATGAGCTTGGATTCACGGAGTCTACAGTTGAAAGAGAATACTGGTATATCTGGAAACGCTTATTGAAAGATATCGGTGACGTTGAAAATGTCTCGTTGGAAGATCTCTACAGACATTGTGAATCCTATTACGGAAGAAACATTATTCTGGAGGATCATTACCTTCTGACTGCTGATGAAAGAAGAATCAAAAGAGTTCTGCTGGAACTGTTATATTTCAAAGAATATGATCAGTTTCATAATGTACCTTTGTTCAGAAACGCCGATCTTCTGGATGGCTATTCAATATCTCTGATTAATGAATATCTTGAATATCTCAGAGAAAACGGACTTAGAGATACGACTCTGGTTAAGAAAAACAGTACTCTTTCGCTTTTTCTGAAAACATGTCGTATCGAAGATCTGTGTGAAGAAACAGTTCTGGAATATATCGCTTCAAGAACAGAAGGGAAAGATCCTTATGCCTCGAGACTGACTATCAATGCTGTCAAAAGATTTCTGATTTTTCTTAAATCAAAAGGCTATATCGAAGACGATTATGAAAGACTGTTTCCTGTTCATCCGATCACTTCCAGAGGATCTATCTCATCTTATTATTCCGATGATGAAATAAAGATTCTTATCGAATATGCGGGAAATAAAGCTGGTGATTGCGCTAAAAGAGATTTTGCCATTCTGCTTTTACTGGTTTATTACGGTCTAAGAGCCAGAGACATCGCTTTATTAACCAAAGACAATATCGACTGGGACAACTCAAAACTGAAGATAATTACTTCAAAAACGAAAACAGAGCTTGAGTATCCTCTGTTCCCTGCTGTCGGTAACGCAATCATTGACTATCTTCTGAATGAAAGACCGGAAGTAAAATCAGATCATATTTTCCTGAAGAAGAACGGTGAAAATATGGCTAGTGTCAATATTACAGGGTTGATCAATAAACTGTTCAAGGATTCAAAAATCAATACTGCCAATAAACATTATGGCCCTCACAGTTTACGGTCGTCTCTGGCTACAAGAATGATGAATCAGAACGAATCGATCTTCACGATTTCGAAAGTGCTGGGTCATGCCTCCATCGATACTACGAAGATCTACACAAAAGTTGATATCGAACATCTGAGATTATGTGCTCTGGAGGTCCCTCATGTCTTATAAGAGAATATCGATATTGGCTGAAGAAATAACTGATTATATAAGATTCCGCAGAGCCAGTGGAACCAAATTTGTCAATCAGGAAGATCTTATGAACAATTTCGATGCCTACCTGGCTAAAGAAAACTATGATTCAAAGATCCTGAACCGCGAAATCGTTATGTCTTTCTGCGGTTTCAGAGAAGGAGAAAAGATCTCGAATCAGGCAAACAGAACCACAACTATACGCGGATTCCTTGATTATCTGGTAAATGTCAGAAAATATGACGGAACTTTCAATAATATTCCTTCGGTTTCAAATAAAAACCACGAACAGTATATTCCTTACATTTTTACGGAAGAGGAGATCGAAAGAATCCTCTACGAGGCGCATCACTACAAAACACATACGCCGAATGTATTGCCGAATATCAGAAATCTCATTCCGGCGATTCTGGAGACACTCTACTGTACAGGTATGAGACTAGGCGAAGTTATCAGTCTCAAAGTTGAAGATGTGGATATTGACCAGGGCATAATCTATATCCGTGAAGCCAAGAACTATAATAAGCGGATTGTAACGATGTCGGATTCTCTGAAACAGGAACTGCTGAGATATTGTGAGGAGTCAAGGAGATACAATTTATCGAATGTCTATTTCTTCGATGTGGGTATGTCAAGAAATGATGGAAAGATCGATGGCAGCTGTGTATACAGATATTTCAGGGAGATCCTGAAGAAAACAGGGATTGAGCACAAAGGAAAGGGTAATGGGCCAAGACTTCATGATCTGCGTCACACGTTCTGCTGCCACAGCTTAAAGAAACTTTCAAAGATGGACGGGGATATCAACGCTTATATCGTATATCTATGTACTTTTTTGGGTCACAAATCATTAAGAGAAACGCAGAAATACATATGGCTGACTGAAGAACTTTTTGAAGATACCAACAGTAAGCTCGAAGAATACACATACTTTATAAGTGATTTATATGAGGAAGGTCTTCATGAAGAATCTGTATGAGCTGCTTGAAGATTATATTCTGAAATATCTACCTCTGGAAAGAGGATATTCGAAGAATACCGTTGTTTCCTACTATACCAGTATCAAGCAGTTTATCGAATACCTGAAAAAAGATCTTTCAATAAAACAGGAAAACATCACAGTTTATGATTTTGGCAGAAAAAATGTCGGAAACTATCTTCTTCATATAGAAGAAAACGGTAATTCGATAAGTACGCGAAATCAGAGACGGGCATCTCTGATTTCGTTCGTATCATATTGCACTATGATAGAACCATTGTACCAGAATGTGCTAGACGATATAAGACTGGTCAGACCTAAGAAAGATGTAAGGCACAAGCTCGACTTTCTCACTGTTGAAGAATACAAAGATTTTATCAGTGTAATCGATCTGAACTCCTTCAACGGATTAAGACATTATACCCTGATCAATCTGATGTATGACAGCGCAGCCAGAGTCAGTGAAGTCATAAACATCAGGACCGAAGATCTCAGTTACGGATCCAATAATTCCATAAGAATCAAGGGAAAAGGAAACAAGTACAGGATCGTTTATATCACTTCCCATACTGTTAAACTGATCGATGATTATCTGAAGAAATATGAAATCAGTGAAGGATATCTGTTTCTAAATAAGCAGAAAAAGAAGATGAGCAGATTCGGCGTTGAGTTTCTGGTGAACAGATACTATGATCTGGCCTGTAAGAAATGTCCTGCGCTGATATCGAAAAACGTAACACCGCACACATTCAGACATACTAAAGCCTGTCATATGTTGATCAATGGAACATCATTGCCCGTAATTCAAAGATTTCTGGGACATTCATCAGTATCAACGACAGAGATCTATCTTGACCTGACATCGGATGCGGTGATCAAAGCTGTAGAGAAAGCAGCCGAAATGATTGGAGATGACGATTCTTTCGTGGAGGCAAAATGGAAAGATGATGAGATCAGAAGAAAGTTGGAGATGGTATTCCAGAAAGAATAGTTAATATTATGTTGAGTAAATAACCAAAAAGCCCTTTAGAACCATAGTCTGAAGGGCTTACTTAACATAATATTTTACTCAACATAATGGCTTTTATGTGTAGCTACACATAAAAGCCAAAAGCAAAATAGATATTCTTGCCGAAAGAACGGCATAGTTTCATCTTCGTGATGCAGGAAAGGATGAAATAAATGACATATACTATTATCAGTACAAGGCCTTTTAGACCCATGGAAAGGATTTTTTCGTTTTGAGGAGCCAGTTAAAAATGGCTAAGGAAAGAACGAATTCAATAATTCCCAGATAACCGATCCAGCAGATATCGTACAGTGAATATTCACAATATAAGGGAATAAGAGCGTACCAGGGTCTGCGGCCGGCTTTCTTAAATAAGACCGCTTTTGCCCGGATCGAGAAAGCTATTACTATCAGGCAGACAAAAAGAATGATCCAGTCGACCAGGCCTTTATTTCCACGTAATAGAATTGATAGTAAGCCACTTAGAATCATATATAATATTTTAAACTGAAATATTATTGCTGTATTGAGTATTTTGATGAGAACACCAATTTCCTTTCCGATCCTGCTTATGTAGAGACAGATGATGACGATGACGGTACCGCTGATTTTGATCCATATGGCTATTATGCTCAAAACAGCGAGACCGGTTATACCTATGTGGTATGGAGAAATGGTCTGAATGCTTTTGACGATAAATCGACATTCGCTGATATCTATAACAACAGCGATATCTTCTTTACTCAGCAGGGCACTGTTCCTGGCATGTGGGACGCAGCTGTACAGGTAACTGATTACAATGGCAGTGGAAAATTCGCGACTGATGCCAAGGTTTCAGAAGATGCAAGTGGCAATCCTGTCATCTCATACTATTTAAACAAGACTGATGATCCGCTTGGCTTAAGAGCTTTGCTGACTGCTGAGGAATTGGCAGAAATAGGACAATCTACTCCTAATAATCAGAATAATAATGAAATTATCACGGCTGAGGATAATAAGACAGATGATGCCCCTCAGGATAATAACGTTCTGACCGCTGAACAGAATGATCAAAGCGATCCAACCGTTAATAATGAACAGGAAATTGTTGAAGGTCAAAACAGTGATGATCAGTCAGCTCCTGCTGCAGTTGGCAATGATGATCAAACAGATTTAAATAATCAGAACGCAGATCTGAATGATAACGATGCTCAGGATAACATTGAAGGTCAAAATCGAAATATTCCATCAGCGCTTGCTGAAGCACCTGGAGAAGATGAGCCAACAGATGTACAGAATATTGATGATAATCCTATAGTTAATGATCAGGAATACATCGAAGGTCAAAACGATGAAGATCCAAATAAAAAAGCTGTTCTGGAAAATGCTAATCAAGTAGAAGAAGATCAGAACAGAAATGTTTCACTGAACAATGATTCGAACAATGTCACCGAACACAGTAATGATGATTCTGATACACATAAGGTATTCCTTGCGACAAGAGACGAAAATGGCAACTGGGTAAATGATGAACAGTTTGAGGTTAATGGTTCAATCAATAATCTGGAATCAGCTTACTTCTTAGGCGGACAGTGTCTTGTGGTTTCCTATGATTATCTCGATGACAACAACAATAAAGTCTCAAAAATCGAATTATGGAAAAACAAAGAGAAGATCTGGGAAAGAAATAATGCGAAAAACGCAAGTTTCGTCAAGAGCGGAACACAGTTTGTCACCTTGACGTGGTATGAAGGCGGAAAGCTCTTTGGAATGGATAATGTATCTATAGAGAGTATCAGCCAGCTCACCCCTGATGATCTGAAGATCCCATCAAGTGACTAAAAGATCTGTGGAAAATTTGGAGATAATTCTCTGATGCTGATCGGTACCGGCTCTGCTGAGGGAAATGAAAATGCCTTTGCGATCACCTATGATCCTGATAGGGAGAAGTGGGGCATGTCCAATCTAACCGATGTCGCTGTTCTTACTGGTATTTCAGAAGATGAACAGATAAATGGCATGGTCAACGAATACAGTGTCGGCTTTACCAATGAAAACGATCTGATCTTATTCTACAGCGTGAAAAAGTACAGACTGGAAAAGAATTATTCTAATGAAAAGCTGAAAGAAGTTATGGTTGGAGAAGATGATCCACGTTTTACCGATCTGCAGACGAATCTTTATGTCAAAGGAAGGAAAGCCAATCGGAAACTTAAGATAACCGAGATCATCATAAATGATGATGATACACAAAAAGGAAAACCGCTTCCTGTAACGATCAAGTTTGAAAACAGGGGTCTTTATCCGTTGGATACTGTATATGTTTATGCAGATGGCAAGCAGATCTCCACTGTTAAACTTGACAGTACGGTAAGTGACGGATCTCAAGGCGAAGTTAAAACAACGTTTACGATTCCATCCGATGCTGACAAAGCTTTCGATGTTAATTTCGGCATTTCTTCAAAAAACAGGGAAGAGCCTGAAGATACTCTTGAAACAACATTTGGAACCGGAACTTTTTCCGTCGATTATAACCATTCCTTGACTCATGGAGATGAATCGATCACGGTATTATTTACAAATCATGGTTTCGCAAAGAAAAATGTAACCTGGGTCGTATTTGAAGTCAAAGATGACGGAACTAAAAATATACTTCACAGTGCTTCCATGGATACCGGTGGCCGAAGCAGTGAATGGCGTCCTGGCGGACTTTAGGTCGATTCCGGTCACAAAGACATCCAATGTGCAGTCCTGATGGAAGGAGAATCCCTTGATGATATAGACTCAACTAAGACTGCTGAATTTAAAGGGCTTGATCATATCTATCTGCAGCCTCTTAATACTTTGCCAAGCGGAGTTGAATACCGCAGAGATATGGCGGGATTTGATGACAGCTGGACTATCGGAAGTGGTAAAACATTTACCATGAAGTTTACCAATAACAGGATTGATGATTCGGATGTATATGACAATTTTGAATGGATAAAAATGGATAATAATCCTAACGAATTAGTAGAAAATAAAGACTTCAGACGGTATAGAGGCAGTTTACTGATAGTTCTGGAACCTGAGTTCTTGAATACTCTGTCATTAGGTGAACATATAGCACATATAAAGTTTAAAAACTCAGAAAAAGTCGTTGATACAAGTATATTCATTGTAAAACCATCTTATAGAATTCCTGTTACGGGAATTGAATAAGTCGTTTTTCTGAAAGATACATAAAACATTTTTCTGAAAGATACAAAAAACCTTACAGAAAAGGTTTATAATTATATCTAGTAAATTAAGGAGAAAATATATGAAATTAACTACTGCTCAGAAAGTCTTAAAGATTGTCGGTATTATTACAATTATCGGCGCTATCTTAGTTATTCTTTTAGGTGTTTTGGCCACAACTGGTATAGGTAATGCAGTTGAACAGAACGCTGCAGCTTTGGATGATGCGGAAGTGTCAACCGGTGCAGGACTGATGATGCTTGGTGGCATTGCTCTGATTGTCGGCGGATTCTTTGATTTTGTTACCGGTATCCTTTCAGTTATGACTTCCAAGAATGGCAAATATGCAAAAGTAACATTGATTTTAACGATTATTTCTGTTGTTTACTCTATCGTCAACTCTGTTGCGAACTATACCAAATCAGGTTTCACAACTTCGAATGTCATAATGCTGATAGTTGAAATAGTTCTTTCTGTTCTGCTTTGTGTTGCAGCCAATACAGTAAAAGTCGCTTTTGAAGAAGGAAGAATTTAAGGATTATCAAAACAATTGATTCATAAGACGCAGTTTCAATAGATAACTGCGTTTTTTTGTAAAACAGCTAAATGATGAAATAATAGATATAGATTATAACTGTATCTATTACTGTTGCGGATTGTAGAGTTATATAAACGTACAACAAAGATAATGGATATTTAGAAAGAATAGTGAGGTCAGGAATAATTATGACAAAAAAACAGGATCAGCTTAATCATTCATTTGCAGCGATCATTGCCTGCGACAAAGCCAATGAGATCATGGAGCTGTATAAAAACAACAAAAGAAGTTCAAAATATGATGATCAACTTTTTGATTACCTCAAAAGCAACAATGGTGAAGGAACTTTTTATCTGAGTTCAAAGATCGACAGATACGTACAGGAAGATGAAAGAACAGCAGAAAAACAGGAAAACGATCCATATTTTGTTCTCTATATCGATGAACATCCAGTGTTCCTGATCAGAGCTCAGGCGAATGAAGATCCCGATCAGAAATGGGAATACTATGATTATTCAGTCAATGATAAGAAACTTGTTGATCTTATCAGAACAGGAAAGTTTTATGTCCTTAATGCCAGTAACTATGGGCTATATCTGATTGGTGAGAATGATTATTATCCGATTTCAGGTTCTCCTTTTGAAGAAGAGAATTTCCCTGAACAGGTAAAGAAACTGAATATCTCTCTTTCTGATATGAAGATTGAAAAGAATATCCTCGATCTTAACCTGATCGGTAATCTAAAGGTCACCGTCAAAGACTACGATTATGATTCTTTGAGTGAAACGGATATTGAAAATATCCGGAAATACATGGAAGATAACGGAGAAGATTTCAAAGGCTGTACATTGATCGGACCAATTCCTATGTATCAGTATGGCTTTACTTCATTAAATGAAATCGAAGTATGCGATAATAACAGAGAGAATGATTCCCTGTGCTTCAAATTGGTAAATAACAATAAAGTGACCGGTTATCTGCATTATGATCCCTATGATGACGGCTGTGACTCACAGATCGAATATGATCCGAATGAAGCCGATAAGGCGGAAAAGGACATTTATAAATACTATGAGAGTCTCTCGCCTTTAGGATATATCTTCGCTGATAAGATCCTTTGCGAAAACACAGATGATCCTGATTATTCGCTTATTGATAAGAAGATCGCCGAAAAGATTCAGAGTAAGATCAAAGAAGAAGAACGAAAATTCAATGAATATTCAATAAACTGATATGTAAGTACCCTTTGTCAAGTGTTATTTAAAAGAATCTGATAAAACTCATCAAATAATACCACATTGAAATCTATATGAACCTCAAAGACATCTGGAAGAAGCTTTAGACTGTATCAGTTCATCGGTAG
>JAFRJA010000103.1 GCA_017432545.1 Erysipelotrichaceae bacterium | reverse complement strand
AGAAATTGCCCACTTTCTCCATATCAATTTCCATTATAACCAAATCAAAAGCCGTATGATACGGCTTTGTGATTTTATCTGATTTCTTTGAGTTTGGCAGACTTGCCTGAGCGGTTTCTCAGATAGAATAATCTCGCTCTTCTGACCTTACCACGTCTGACGATCGTGATCTTGTCGATGACAGGTGAATGGATCGGGAATGTTCTTTCAACACCGACACCGGAAGAGATCTTTCTGACAGTGAAGGTCTTGCCGATACCTGAACCCTGTACCTTGACTACTGTACCTTCGTAAGCCTGGATACGTGATTTGTCGCCTTCCTTGATCTTGACATCAACACGAACAGTCTGTCCTGGTGCCAGATTAGGGAGATCGTCTTTCATCTGTTCTTTAGTAATTTCATTAACTAAATTCAAATTCATCTTTCTTCTCCTTTTAACAAATATGTAGACATCTGTTCATAATCATTCCTGAAAAGCGGAACAGCGCTTAATTACTTTATCACAATCATCCGATTAAAGCAAACACTTTTTGTTTAATCACTCATTTCCGAAACGATCTCAGCCAAAAGCTGTCTTTCTTCTTCCGTAAAATCTCTTTCATCTAAAAGATCCGGGCGATTCAGCAGTGTTTCTTTCAAAGACATCTTGAGATTGTATCTTCTTATCAGTTCGTGATTGCCATTCTGTAATACTTCCGGAACGACATCGCCGTTGTATTCAACAGGTCTGGTGTATTGGGGATATTCCAGCAGTCCTTCATTGAAAGATTCTTCTTTCAAGGAATCAGATGAGATCCCCTCTTCCAGCAGTCTCAATATGCCATCGATCATGACCATCGAAGGTAGTTCTCCACCGGTCAGGATGTAATCACCGATACTTACTTTTTCATCGATATATCTTTCGATGCGGTAATCAATGCCTTCATAATGACCGCAGATGATGACCAGTTCATCAAGCTTTGATAAACGCTCGAAGTCGACCTGTTTCAAAGGACGGGCTTTAGGTGAAGTTAAAACCGTATAGGTATAATCATTCGAGATATTATCAAGAAGGGCCCGATGGACCACATCCACCTTCATCAGCATCCCCGCTCCTCCACCATAGGGCGTATCATCGACGTGACGGTGTTTATCCTGCGAATAGTCTCTGATATCGACAACTTTTATCTCAGCCAGTTTTTTATCTATTATCCTTTTGATGATCGAAGTATTCAGAAAACCTTCATACATCTCCGGAAATAAAGTCAGGACCGTTATCTTCATAACAGTCCCTCCATTTTGATGATATCGATGCGTTTACTTTCGAGATCGACACTCTCGATAAAGACGTCTAAAAACGGCACCAGATATTCCTTCTTATCCGCATATTTCACGATGCGCAGATTATTGTTGCGGATACCCTCTTCGACATTTTTTACTTTACCGACATTTTCACCATCGACATATACTTCAAGGTCTCTCAGGTCTGAGAAATAATATTCACCTTTCTTCAAAGGTTTGATATCTTCTCTGGCCTTATATAAGAGCATATTCTTGTATTTCTCGACCAGATTGATATCTTCATGGTCCTTAAAGGAAACTAAAAGAAAACCTTTGTGTTCTCGGCATGAATTAACCACAAAAGGCAGATACTTCTCGGAAAGATATACAGTTGAACCTTTCCTGAAACGGTCTTTGACAAAATCGGTATATGAATATACCTTAAGTTCACCTTTGATCCCAAAGGTATTGACTATTTTACCTATAACTACGTATTCCATGTCCTCATTATAAGAAAAAAGAAGCGTTTTTTCACTTCTTCTTATAGAGCTTCGAACTTGATCGAAATACGCTTGTTTTCGATCTTGGAAGCAACCTGCAGCATTTGACGTATAGAATTGGCCATTGATCCCTTCTTACCGATCAGTCTGGCTATATCTTCGCTCGGTGCGTAGACATAAAGCAGCAGTTCATTGTCATTCAGGCTTTCCATCTGTTTGACAGTAACTGAATCAGGATCGGTGCATAAAGGTTTAACGATATTCAATAAGATTTTTTCTAAGTCGATCATTATTTTTTCTTGGACTCAGCAAACTTCTTCATGATGCCGTTCTGCGAAAGAATGTTGCGAACAGTATCAGTAGGTACAGCACCTTTATTTAACCAATTTAAGGCTTTTTCTTCGTCAATGTTAATGATTGCTGGTTTCTTGGTTGGATCATAGGTACCGATAGTTTCGATATCTCTGCCATCTCTGCGCACTCTGGCATCAGCAGCAACGATACGATAGAAAGGAACTTTCTTGGCACCCATTCTCTTTAATCTTAATTTAACCATCTATTTTCCTCCTTTTCCGCTCTAATATGATTGCACATTTGAACTAAGGAGTCAAGTATTTTTACTTGACGGCTTAAAACAGAGGAATATCCTCACCGGTCTTCGTGATATTCAGTTTCTTGTTGCTGATAAGTTTATTATTTCCTTTGAGATAATCCAACATCTCATTTCTGTTCATCATCAAAGGAATTCGCGAATGGATCTTGTTGAAATCATTACCTGCTTCTTTAGTAATGATCAGTAATTCATCCTTATCGTTATAGATACCGGCCAGATAGAAGTATTCTTCATCAGTACTGACAAAGAACTTTTCCTTATCCCCATTCCACTCATAGAAGCCATTACAGACGATCGCACAGCGTTTATCGATCATCCTGGCATAATACTGTTTGTTTAATGATTCGACTCGGGCATTGATCTGAAACGAGACACTTCTGATACCCCATCTTTTGACTTTGAGATCGATCTTGTCATGAAAAGGCACGACACACAAAACATCTTCATCAGGAAAAATCTCGCCTTGTTTAAAGACGAGATTGTTTTTTTCGGCTCTTTGTTTTAACTGAGTACCTAAAGGAGTATCACTCAGTCTGAATTCAAACCTTCCGCACATTATAGTCCAAACATCGATTTCATCGCTGACATGTTTTTGAACAGCTTCTTCATCTTATCGTACTGATTGCACAGTTTATTGACCTGATCGACAGTTGTGCCTGAACCTTTGGCGATCCTTCTTTTATGAGAAGAACGCATGATCGAAGGATCTTCTCTTTCGGCCGGGGTCATCGACTGAATGATCGCCCTGATGCGTTTAAGTTCTTCATCAGCCTGACTGTCATTGATCGCATTGGCATAGTCAGACATTCCCGGCATCATCTTCATGATCGAAGATAAAGGACCGAGCTTTCTTGACTGTTCGATGGAGTTTAACAGATCATCCATCGTGAACTTTCCTTCCATGAGACGGTTGGCTGTTTCTTCAGCCTTCTTCATATCCATCTCTTCCTGAGCTTTTTCGACAAAGGTGACGATATCACCCATGCCTAAGATCCTTTGAGCCAGTCTTTCCGGATGGAAGGTCTCGATATCGGAGATCTTTTCACCGACACCGGTAAACTTGATCGGTACGCCGGTCACTGCTTTGACGGATAAGGCGGCACCGCCTTTGGAGTCACCGTCAAACTTGGTTAATATCAGCCCTGTAACATCAAGCAGATCATTGAAGGCATTGGCGACATTTACGATATCCTGACCGGTCATCGCATCGACCGTCAGCAATATCTCTTCGGGATCGATCATATCCTTGATGTCTTTGAGCTCTTTCATGAGTTCTTCATCGATCTGCAGACGACCTGCGGTATCGATGATGACGACATCATATCTCTTGGCTTGAGCGTATTGGACACCATTTTTAACCTGACTCAATACATCTGCATCAGTGCCTTCGGAATAGACTTCGACATCGATCTGTTTGCCTAAGGTCTTTAACTGTTCAATAGCTGCCGGTCTGATGATATCCGCCGCCAATAACATAACTTTCTTACCCTGTTTCTTTAACAGATTGGCCAATTTGGCGGCCTGTGTAGTTTTGCCTGTACCCTGCAAGCCCACGATCATGAACTTGCTCAGACCTTTTTCATTGAAGTTCAAGGAATTGTCTTCATCACCCAAGAGTTCGATGATCTGATCATGAACGATCTTGACTAACTGCTGACCCGGTTCAACGGAGTTTAAGACATCCTGACCGATCGATTCCTGTCTGACTTTCTCCAGAAAGTCCTTGACGACCTTGTAGTTGACATCAGATTCAAGTAAAGCGACTCTTATTTCCTTGAGAGTCTCTTCCATATTCCTTTCGGAGAGTCGGCCTTTACCCTGAACATTTCGTAAAGTTTTGGTTAATTTTTCCTGTAATGAATCAAACATACTCTTATTGTACAACAATAAAAGAGCTGACATGCAGCTCTTCTTGTGATTCAGGCGATAACGGAAACATTGTTGCCGACAAGACGTACATTATAATACTGATTGCCGTCTTTCTCATAATTGCTGGAAACCATCTTTCCATTGATACCGACAGACTGTCCGACCTCATAATCAGCTTCGGCCAGGTTTCTGAATAATGTGACTTCAAACAGATCACTGTTATCATCCTGATCCTTGACTGTTTTGTCGACCGAGATCTTCAGTCTGCAGAGTTTTGTACCATTGATAGTCTCGCCTTTTTCAGGTTCAGATGCGATCTTACCTAATAGATAAAATCCGTTCATTCTCCTCCTTTCTGTTACCTGTACTTAAACGATAGCACCAAAAAGAAGGAAGTTTGTCTCAAAAGAGTATCAAAAAAGTATCAAAATAAAAGCACAGTTTTCCACAAACTGTGCATAACTCATCTTATTCTTCTATCTCATCATCCGGTTTGAGATAGACTTCACGCGGTTTGGAACCGTTGGCCGGACCAATTACGCCGCGATCCTCCAGGGTATCGATCAGTCTTGCAGCCCGGTTATAGCCAATACCGAATCTTCTCTGCAGCAAGGAAGTTGAAGCCTTCTGCTGAGCTTTGACAAACTCGACGACTTCATCATAGAGTGAATCCATCATATCCGCATTGACACTGCTGGCAGACATGACCGTGGAGCCTGACATATTGGTGAGGAATTCATAGTAAGAATCTTCATATTCCGGTTTGGCCTGCTGCTTGATGTATTTGGTGATGCGGTTGATCTCTCCATCGGTCACATAAACACCCTGCATTCTTATCGGCGCCGTTTCGCCTTGTGGATAATACAGCATATCACCATTGCCTAACAGTCTTTCCGCACCGGTCTGATCCAGGATCGTACGTGAATCGATCGAAGAAGCGACCGCAAAAGAGATTCGGGATGGGATATTGGATTTGATAAGACCGGTGATGACATCCGTTGAAGGACGTTGGGTCGCGACGATCAGATGGATACCTGAGGCACGAGCCAATTGCGTGATCCTCTGAATTGAGAGTTCAACATCCTTGCCGGCGATCGCCATCAGATCGGCGAGCTCATCGATGATCACTACCATGAACGGCAGTCTTTCCATCGGAGTTTCACCTTCTTTGAGATTGCGGTTATAGTCATCAACGAAATTGTTGAAACCTTCGATATTTCTGACTCCTGCACTCGAGAAGGCATCATAGCGCTCTTCCATCAGCACAACGACTTTCTTGAGCATATTGGAAGCCATTTGTGCATCATCAATGATCGGCCAAAGAAGATGCGGGATATCCTTGTATGGTGTGAATTCGACTTTCTTAGGATCGACCAAGACAAGTTTCACATTCTGCGGATCTGTTCTTAACAAAAATGAAGTGATGATCGCATTGATACACACCGATTTACCTGAACCAGTCGCACCGGCGATCAATAAATGCGGCATCTTGGTCAGATCACAATAGACCGGTTTACCCATCAGGTCTTTACCTAGACAGAACAGCAGTTCCTGTCTCTTCTTGTCGGCTGGCACGTCTTTGATCAGATCTAACATTCTTACCGGGATCGGTTCAACGTTAGGTATCTCGATACCCACGGCACTTCTACCAGGGATCGGAGCTTCGATCCTTATATCTTTTGCAGCCAGTTCCATCTTGATGTTGTCGGAAATGGCCATGATCTTATTGATCTTGACAGAGCTGTCGGGTTTGATCTCAAATTTGGTAACTGATGGTCCGATATAGGTATTAAGCAAAGTAGCTTCAATGCCGAAGTTATGTAAGATCTCAATGACCTTTTCACCCTTTAGTGCTGCGGAAGTCTTATTGACACTGGAAGAAGCCGTCTTGGATTCATCCAGGAATTCTTCATATGGTTTTGGCAGATGATAATGAGAATTGCTTCTCTTCGCTCTTAAAACTTTTGGTTTATCAGACGTTACATCTCCCTTGACATCTTTAGTCTCTATGATCGGTTCAGGCACATATTCTTCCTGTTCCAGTTCAGATTTTCTGACTCTTTTCTTGACGGTTCTCGTGCCATAGAGTTCTTTATCATTCAGATTGATGAAAGTCGGCGATTTGGATAAGACATAATCGTGATCATGTGGGACTCTGATCGGTTCTTCCACTTCGATCTCGACATATTCTTCTTCTCTTCTTCTTTTTTCTTCTTCAGCTTTCTCTCTTAACGCTTTAGCCTCTTCTTCTTTTTTTCTTCTCGCTTCTTCTTCCTGCGACAGACGGGAGATCTCTTCAGCAAGTTTCAGTCTTCTCGCTTCTTCCGCTTTTTCAGCTGCGATCCTTTCTTCCTCTTTACGCTTCTTGAGTTCTTCAGCCTTTTCCTTCATCCCGTTTTTAGCTGAAGCATAAAGTTCCTTATATACCGAAGTAGGTACGATCAGTAAAGCGGCGATTATAAAGGCCACGATGATCATGATCAGCACACCCGTGCGGGACATCAGTTTATAAAGCAGCACATAGAAGAAACCGCCGATGACGCCTGACATCTCCGGGAATATCTCGTTTCCAAACTGCGGTTTGAAATTATCGGTTATAAATGAAGAAAGCTTGCCGAAGGAGTCGATATCGTTGATCAGATAGGAAGCTAATACAAGCGCAAACAGATCAAGCACAACGATGCCGCTGATCGTTCTTACCGTTAAAGGGTATTTGTCTTTAAAGAACAGATAACAGATCAGGCACACAAAAACACTCAGTACTACGACCATGTAGGCTGAGGAGAAAAGATAAGTAAGGATATTGTTGGAGATGATGCCGAAAGGCCCCATCTTCGTAACAGTAAAGAAGATCAGTACGGCTAACAGAAGCAAAGCTATCAGCCACCCTAATCTTCCTGAACTTTTTGGTGTTTCCTTGGTATTCTTTTTTGTGTTTTTGGTATTTCTGTTGTTACTGGTTTTCTTTGCCACTTTCTTCCCCTAAATCGATCTCCACGATAGCCGGCAGGATCATCGGAGCCTTGCCAGTCGATTTCATGACATAACGGGAGATCTGGTCCCTGGCTTCCATCCTGACCTGCATATTCTCATATGTACCTTCTTCAACATTTCTTTCGATCGTTGAGATCAGGATATTGCCTATCTCGGCGAGGATATGATCGGCATCCTTGAGATAGATAACACCTCTGGACTGGATGTCCGGTCCGCCGATAACTTTTTTACTCTTGAAGTCAAGAACTACACCACAAATTATAGCACCATCGGTCGAAAGCTTTTCTCTGTCTTTTAAAACCATACCGGAAACGTTGCGCATGTCTGAAGCATCGATGGCCTTGTCTTCCAGTTCGATCGTGTCATTTGTCGAAGCGAGCCTGCCGTTTTCAAAAACCGCAAACTGGCCATTATCTAAGATAATGATCCTGTCTGGGGTATAGCCCATTTCGACGGCGATATCCGCATTATTGATCAGATCGGAATATTCACCTTTGATCGGAAGATAATACTTCGGCCTGAGCATATAAAGCATCATCTTGAGATCTTCGATCGAAGCATGCATGGACAATACTTCTCTGGCTTTGAGTTTGAAGATATTGACACCCGCTTTATAGAGGTCATTCTCCATGGCGGTCGCATCTTTTTCGGTACCCGGAACGACCGGCGAAGCGATTATAACGGTATCATCCTTCTTCAGTTCTATGACGTCATCTTCCCCGATCGCGATATTATTCATCAGTTTGAATACTTCGTTGCCCGATCCTGATACGATACAGACAGCATCCTTGATATCGTTATTGAACTCGTCCTTACCGATGATGACATTTTTAGGGATCGTATAGTAGTCAAGATCTTCGACCATCTTGAGCAGTTTGACATGGTCCTCATTATAGAAGAAGACCTTTTTCTTATATTTAGCCGCCAGTTCCAGAATTTCCATGATCCTGAACAGATTCTGGCGGTATAACGTAACGATAATTCGGCTCTCACTTTCTTCAAAGAAGTGTTCGATATGATCGGAGATCCTGTGTTTTGGAGCCGTATAACCAAGACGGCTGGCACCTGTTGACTCCGACATCAGAACCAGAACATTGTTCTGGCCGATATTGGACAGCGTATTGAGGTCCATCGAAAAAGCCTGGTTGAGAAGATCATAATCAAAGACGAATTCCGAAGTATAGACGATCAGACCGGAATCAGTCTCAAAAGCAAAACCGACACCGTCGGCGATCGACTGCATGACCGGGAAAGTCCTGATCTTGTGTCCTTTGATCTCGATCAGCTGTTTACGTTTAATGATGTGGATATGTTTATTTTTCAGTTTATGGCGCTTGAATTCTTCTTCCAGGATCCTGGCGGTCAAAGCCGTCGCGTAGACATCAGCATCAAGCACTTCCAACAGATGCGGCAGAGCGCTCATGACATCGTCGTGACCATGCGAAATAAAGACGCCCTTGATGCGCTCCTTATGTTCAAGCAGATATGTAAAATCCGGAATGATGTATTCAATGCCCAGCTGTTCGCTTTCATTCGGGTATTTCAGACCGGCATCAACCACAAAAATATCGCCATCAATTTCCACCAGGTACATATTCTTGCCATCTTCGTCAAGACCGCCCAGTGCCATTAAACGTATTTTCTGCACAGATTATTTTCCTCCAAAACCTATTAAAATTATAAGTTATCTATACTTTATTTTCAATTGAACAAAACGCTCTATAAGAGCTCTTTTAAGCCCGTTTCCGCAAGTTCCAATACTCTGTTACACACTTCATCGATAAACATACGATCATGCGATACCGAGATGATACAGCCCTCATAATCACTAAGGATCTTTCTGATCAAAGGACCGGATAATGGCGAGAGATTTCGCGTCGGTTCATCCAGGATCAATACATCGTTTTTATCTAAGATCAGTTTCAGTAAAAGGATCTTACACTTCTGTCCTTCCGAAAGATCACTTATCTTATGATCCATTTCTTCCGTGGTAAAACGAAGAGCTCCTAAATGCGATTGGACCTTGGCTCTTTGTGATATATCTCTTCCATCCCATAAAAACTCTACCGGAGAAAGATCATAATCCATTACTTCATCATAGTTCTGTGGCATATAGCCGACGCTGAGATCTTCTCTTTCCTTTAACAGTTCTAAAATCCTGCGGATCAAAGTTGACTTGCCCTTACCGTTTTCACCGATAATACAGACCTTATCTTTTCCCTGAACATAGAGTTTAATATTCCGGCTTAAGACCTTATCCCCGTTTCTTAGTTCCTCAAGATAAAGATCAAGGATCACTTTACCAGGATTGACTCTTAAAGGTTCAAAGAAGATATCGATCGCTTCTTCCGGTTCATACTTATCCAGCATATCTTCCCTTTTTCTTTCGATATTCTTCTGCTGGGATTTTACCGCATGCATCTTCCTTTTCAGCATCGCTGCCCCATGCGGATCACCACGGGAGATCTTTTTCTGATCATTATCAACTTTCTGATAGACTCTTCGCCATCTTTCGAGCTGTTTATTCAGTTCGCTTTTCTGTTTGGAAGCGATCATGTTGTTTCGTTCGATGAAAAGATTGCGTTTGTTTACGTATTCTTCATAACCAATTCCGGCATAGGTGATATGCGACTCACTTTTTCTTTTCAGCTGTTCCAGATGTAAGATGCCTTCGGCACAGTTTTTAAGCAAGGTCTCATCGTGTGAGATAAAAATAATGCCCATATCCGAGTTCTTTATAAACTCTTCCAGCCAGATCAGAGATTTCAGATCGAGATCATTGCTCGGTTCATCCATTAACAGGATATCCGGTTCATTGATCAGTGCTTTTAATAAAGCGATCTTTACTCTTTCTCCACCGGAATAGTTCTTTATCGGCTTATGGTCATAGACGTCAAAACCGATCGAAAGCTCATCAATCAGATCATACAGATTGGAATAATCTATCTCTTCCCCCAGATAGCTCATGATATCTTTATCAAGATCTTCATCATTTATCTGCTGCGGAAGATAAGATACCAATGAATCGGTATAAACTTTTCCGGTATAGGTCAGATAAGAAGAGACATCGATACCCGCCATGATCTTCAACAGTGTAGATTTACCGTTTCCTTCTTCACCGATCAGTGCTACTTTATCGTGTTCATTCAATACGAAAGAGAAACCGTCCAAGAGTTTCCTTCCTTTATTGGTATATATTGTCAGATTGTCTGTTTTAAGCATGATAAAATAATTCCCTTCTACGCTACAAAAGAATCAGTTAAACCTATTTAGCGTTCAATAAGTTTTCAGGAATTATCTCTTCACACTTTCACCTTCATTCTTCTATCTTTTCACCATTGAGTGAAAAAGACATTACTTCCGTTATCTTTACTTTAACCAGTTCACCGACTTTGACATCTTTTCCGGTAAAATTGACCAGTTTGTTTTCCGGGGTATAGCCACTGTATACCTCAGAGTTACGTTTTGAAACGCCATCTACCAATACTTCGACGATCTGATCCCTGAAACGCTGATTATTCTTATTCGCGTAATAAGCAACCTTTTCATTCAATCTCTGCAGTCTTTCCTCTTTGACTGATCTTTCGATATCGTCTTCCAGTAAAGCTGCCGGTGTGCCTTCTCTTTTGGAATAAATGAAGGTGAAGGCGTTGTCGTATTCACAATGATCGACCGCACTTAAGGTATCTTCAAAAGCTTCGTCTGATTCATTCGGGAAACCGACGATGATATCAGTCGTAAACGCAAAACCCGGTAGTTCTCTCTTCAGTTTATCAAACAGTTCAAAATACTCTTCCCTGCTATAGCGCCTGTTCATCTTCTTTAAGATCTCGGTATTGCCTGATTGGATCGGCAGATGGATATATGGCATGATATTGGGATTGTTTCTGATGGCTTCGATCATCGAATCATCAAAGTCCCAGGGATGAGAAGTCATGAAACGGATACGCGGGATATTGGTTTTTGCGACATCGTTTAAAAGATTTCCGAAAGTATAATCGATGCCAAGATCCTTGCCGTAGGCATTGACATTCTGGCCTAACAGACATACTTCCTTATAGCCATCCTTAACGAGTTCTTCCACTTCGGAAATGATATCTTCCTTATTTCTGGAACGTTCCTTCCCTCTGGTATATGGAACGATACAATAGGTACAGAACTTGTTGCAGCCGTACATGATATTGACCCAGGCCTTATGAGACATGAAACGGGTGACCGGCACATTCTCGACGATCTCCCCCATTTTGGAAAAGACTTCGACTTTTCTCTGCTTGGAGTTATAGACATCATAGAGCAGTTTCGGTAAAGATGTAATATTATGGGTACCGAAAATGATATCGACCTGGCGATATTTCTCCATGATCAGAGCCACACTTTTCTCTTCCTGAGCCATACAGCCGGCTAAACAGATGATCAGATCAGGGTTTTCGTTTTTTAATCTTTTTAAAGCCCCGATCTCACCAAGAACCTTTTCTTCGGCACCCTGTCTTACCGCACAGGTATTGATGATGATAACATCAGCTTTCTTTTCATCAGCGGATGCTTCATAGCCTAAAGAATCAAGAATACCGGCCATCGTCTCAGAATCTCTTTGATTGGCTTGACAGCCATGGGTGATGATGTAGTATTTTTTATCTTTACCCAGATCCTTATATTTTTCTTCTAAAGAAAAATACAGTTTTTCACTGCGGTTCTTATCTCTTTTTCTGGCTTCATTTAAAGAAGGTAATACGTAATCCTTTTTCATACGCTATTAATTTTAAACAAAAAGGCATAAAAAAACCAAGCTGTGAAGCCTGGTTCCAAAATTATTGTGATAATGCTTCTACTGGGCAAGTTGAAACGCAAGCTCCGCAATCAATGCATGTATCTTCGTTACAAGTGGTCTTGCCTTCATCATCTAATTCAAGAGAAGCAGTTGGGCATACGCCTGTGCATGCGCCGCAACCTACACATAAATCACGATCAACTTTTACTGGCATTCTACAAACAACCTCCTATACTGAAATTCTACATACAGATATGCCAGTTAGTAAAGGCTAACCGTATCTTACTCTTCTTCGCTCTTACTGATCTCGATACCCAGGAATTTGAGCTGATCTTCATCAACGACATTAGGTGCATCCGACATCAGACAGTAGGCAGAAGCTGTTTTCGGGAAGGCTACGACATCCTTGATGTTGTCGGTACCGGTCAAGATCATGACCAGTCTTTCCAGGCCTATACCAACCCCACAATGAGGTGGTGCACCGTAATCAAAGGCTTCAATAAAGAACCCGAACTTATTCTTGATCTGTTCTTTAGTTAATCCTAAAGCATCGAAGACCTTCGCCTGCATTAGCGAATCATGGATTCTTACTGAACCGGATAATAATTCATAACCGTTCAAAACGAGATCATAAGCTCTGGAATAACAGTTTTCCTGATCGGTCGTCAGTTTGTCGACATCTTCATCTCTTGGTGCCGTAAACGGATGATGAGCACTTACCCAGCGGTTTTCTTCTTCGGAATACTCATACATCGGGAATTCCGTGATCCAGGCAAAAGCATACTTATTCTGATCGATCAGTTCAAGTTCTTCACCAAGTTTCTTTCTCACTGCACCTAAAGCGACCTGAGCGATGGCTTTCTTATCGGCGACCATCAGAACGGTATCGCCGTTTTCCAGTTTCAGATAATCCTTTAAGGCTTCCTTTTCTTCCTGCGGTAAGGCATTATTCAAAGAACCTGCGAATTCATCTTTATCGTATTTGAGATAAGCTAAACCTTTAGCTTTATAGATCTTGACGAATTCCGTCAGTTCATCGAATTTCTTTCTTGATAACTTGTCATTCTTACCTTTGATGACTAAAGCCTTGATGATACCACCGTTTGAAACATTGTCATTAAATACCTTGAAAGCCGAGTTTGCGAATAACTCTGTAACATCGGCCATCTCATTGCCAAAACGCAGATCAGGTTTATCTGAACCGTAAAGATTCATCGCATCGACATACTTGATCCTTGGGAATGTGAGGCCATTCACACCCTTGATTTCCTTGAAGATGGCTTTCATGACCTTTTCTACTTCCGTGAAGATATCTTCTTCATCCGCAAAAGACATTTCGATATCGATCTGTGTAAATTCCGGCTGTCTGTCTGCTCTAAGGTCTTCATCTCTGAAACATCTGGCGATCTGGAAGTATCTGTCCATGCCGCCGATCATCAAAAGCTGCTTATATTGCTGTGGAGACTGCGGTAAGGCATAGAATTTTCCTTTAAACAGTCTTGACGGCACAAGATAGTCTCTGGCTCCTTCAGGAGTTGATTTGGATAATATCGGCGTTTCAACTTCAACAAAATCATCTTTATGAAGGACATCACGGACGATCGTGGCTACCTTGTCACGCATGATCAGTTTATCCTTGATCGGATTTCTTCGGATATCAAGATAGCGATATTTAAGACGCAGTTCTTCCAAAGCATCTGTTTCATCCGCAATGATCATCGGAGTGGTCTTGGCAGCTGATAATACCTTACAGGTCTCAGCCAGAACTTCGATCTCGCCTGTTTCAAGTTTCGGATTAGGGTTTTCTTTGACCGATACCGTCCCTTCAACTTCGATGACGTATTCGTTACGCACGTCCTTGACTAAATCCGCATGGTTCTCATCAAAGGTGATCTGAGTGATGCCATAGCGGTCACGCAGATCGATAAAGACGATCGCGCCTAAGTTTCTGCGCTTGGCTACCCAACCGGCCAGACGTACATGTTTGCCTTCATCTGCCTTACGAAGTTCACCACAGGTATGATCTCTATTCATAATAATCCTCCATCAGCTGATCCATTCTATCGACCAGCTCTTCTCTGTCTACACTCTCCTGAGCTTTTGTCAGGGTATCTTTTAATGTTACGGTATTGTTTTTAACTTCATCTTCACCAACGATCAGAACGAATCTGGCTTTCTTGCGATCCGAAGAACGGAATTGAGCTTTTAAGGATCTTCCGTAATAATCCATTTCCGTAATGTATGAATTGTTCCTTAATTCTTCAGCGATAGATAAGACATAATCCTTTTCTTCATTCAGATTGATCACATAGGCATCGATCGACTTCTCGATATTGAAGATGCCTTCAGCTTCCGCTAAGATCGCGAGTCTTTCCACACCGATCGCAAAACCGATACCGGAGATCTCCGGGCCACCCATCTCTTTGACAAGGTTATCATAGCGGCCGCCGCCGAAGATCGTTGCCTGTGAGCCCGAAGCTTCATTAGTCGATACGACTTCAAAGACCGTATCGGTATAGTAGTCAAGACCTCTTACCAGTCTATCGTCTACTGTGTATGGGATCTCCATAACATCTAGATAGTGTTTGACCTTTTCGAAATACTCAGCCGCTTCGTCAGTCAGCTTCATTGAAGGTGCATTTTTAACACATTCCTTGTCATGATCGATCTTGCAATCCAGGATCCTTAACGGATTCTTATACAGACGGTTTTTGCAGTCAAAACACAGTTCATCTTCATAATCTTTGAAATAAGCTGTCAGATCATCTTTATATCTTAATCTTGATTCATTATCGCCCAAGGTATTGATCAATACTTTAATCGAACTTAAGCCCAGGGTCTTCACATAGAAATAACCTAAAGCTATTACTTCTGCATCGATAAGCGGATCCTTATCGCCGATACATTCGATACCCATCTGGGTGAACTGTCTCTGTCGGCCCTTTTGCGGATTCTCATGTCTGAACATCTCTTCGATATAACCCAACTTGATCGGCATTTCCGGATCGGCATAGAGCTTGTGTTCCACAAAACTTCTTATAACTCCGGCTGTGCCTTCCGGTCTTAAGGTCAGAGAATCCTTATCATTGACCGAAAAGGTATACATCTCCTTGGTGACCATATCGGAAGTATCATTTTCTTTCTTGAAGACGCCGGTATATTCAAAGACCGGAGTCTTGATCTCAGAGTAACCGTAGAGATCAAGAAAATGTCTGAACATCTCTTCCAGCATATTGAATCTGGCCATCTGATCAGGCAGCAGATCATAGGTTCCTTTAACGGTCTGATATGACATAGTAATCCCCTTTCTGAATAAAATAAAACGTCCTTTCTAAGGACGTCAAATAACGCGATACCACCTTAGTTCACATCTGTAAGATGTGCACCTTTGGGACTTTAACGCAGCTCTTACGGCTTATTTTCATAAGCATCAAGGAAGTGTCACTCACCACTCTTCATGAAGTCTTGCACCGGATACTTCTCGCTGTAAAGAAGAAATAATGATCAGTTTCCTTATTGACAAAGCAATTCTAACACTATTTAATAGCTCTTTCAACCGATATAACGCTCTCTACTTTACGTAAATTGGCCATAATATTTTCCAGATGTTCAAGATCATTGACCATGAAAGAAAGCGAGGTCGTCGCACTCAGATCTTCGTTGTTGGCTTGCGAATTGACAGCGGTAAGATTGGCCTTGTATTGAGCTACGACCGTAACCAAGTCGGTCAATAAATAAGAACGGTCCTTGGAGAAGATCTTGACGGATGCCTCATAGCGGATATCCGGTTTATTCGGATCCCATTCGATATCAATAAGTCTTCTCTCTTTGGCGATATTCGGACAGTCGGCGCGATGGACTTTGATACCCTGGCCTTTGGAGACAAAGCCTTTGACTTCATCGCCATATACCGGTGAACAGCACGGCGACAATGATATCTTCATTGAAGAGACGCCTCTTACGATGATACCGGTCTTGGAGACGATATGGTTCTTTTCCGAATTCTTCTTGGCGATCTTTTCGATATAGGACATATCGACTTCTTTTTTGCCCAGTTTGGTCAGTTTTTCAATGACCGCGATCGGTGTCATGGACTTACAGCCTATCGCATATAAAAGATCTGTCCCATTGGAGAACTGGAACTGCGAAGCTACTTTATCGAGTTTCTTCTGATCAAAGAATTCATTGACCTCCAGTTCATGTTTCTTGAGTTCTTCTTTCAGTAAAGTTTCACCCAGTTTGATCGATTCAGCCTTATCTTCCATTTCTTTCTTAAGGAAGTAAGCCTTGATCTTGTTGCGAGCGTGATTGGTCTTGACGATCTTGAGCCAGTCTTCGGACGGTGTTGAATTCTTATTGGTCCTGAGCTCAACGACATCACCGGTCTTTAACGGTGTATTCAAAGGAACCAGAACACCATTTACCAGAGCACCGACGGTCTGATTGCCGACTTCAGTATGGATACGGTACGCAAAATCGATCGGAGTGGCCCCGGCTGCCAGGTCTATTATTCTTCCTCTTGGCGTCATACAGTAGATATTCGCATTGAAAACATCATGCGTGATATCGTTCATATATTCTTTCGCATCAGCTTCTGAGTTCTCTTCAAAAGCCTTCAGCCAGTTTAACTCTTCGACCAGTTTCTTCTGGGAGTGCTGTTTTCCTTCTTTATAAGACCAGTGGGCCGCAATACCTCTTTCGGCGATCTGATCCATCTCTTCGGTACGGATCTGTACCTCATAAATACGTCCATCCGGACCGACGATCGTGGTATGTAAAGACTGATACATGTTCATCTTCGGCATGGCGATATAGTCTTTCAGTCTGCCTGGAATTGGTCTATATACTGCATGGATATAACCTAAGATCTCATAACAGTTGGTCTCGGTCTTGGTGACGATACGGATAGCCAAAAGATCAAGGATCTCATCGAAACGCTTGTTTTTGGTGACCATCTTCTTATTAATGGAATAAAGATGTTTAGAGCGGCCGAAGATCCTGAACGGGATATTATGCATCTCCAGAACGATAGAGATATCCTGGATCATCAGTTCGATCTGATTGTCTCTTTCCGATTTCTTGGACTCGACGAGTTTGGCGATCTCATGGTATTTCTCATTATCGAGATAGTAGAAAGAGAGATCTTCAAGTTCATTCTTGATCTCCGCAATACCGAGACGGTGTGCGATCGGCGCATAGACGTCTAAAGTCTCACGGGCGATCCTTTTCTGTTTCTCAGGCGGCAGATATTCCAGAGTACGCATATTGTGAAGTCTGTCGACCAGTTTGACTAATATGACACGCACATCCTTAGCCATCGCAATCAGAATCTTGCGGTGGTTGGTCGCCTGATATTCTTTTTCATCGGTGAATTTAAGATTGGAGATCTTGGTTACCCCTTCGACGATCTGATAGACCTCTTCGCCGAAGTTGTCGACGAATTCTTCTTTAGTGACATCGCAATCCTCCAAAACGTCATGTAAAAGACCGGCGGCGATAGTAGATGGATCGACTTTGAGTTTTGCGAGTTCATAGGCCACGTTCAAAACATGCACAAAGTACGGCTCGCCGGAGCGGCGTTTCTGATCCTTGTGCTTGTCATAAGCATAATCGTAAGCTTTGTTGATGATCTCTAATGAATCGGGATTAGTGATATAGGTATTAATCTCGTTATAGAGCTCTTCTCTTGTATGTATAAGATTGACCATGACCTTAACTAAAAACCGAAGCTCAGCTTCGATTTAGTATTTCAGCATCGTAAATACGTCGTAACCTTCTAGAGCCTCTCTGCCTTTTAAGTCAGAGAGCTCGATCAGGAAAGCACAGCCGACGACCTCGCCACCGAGCATTTCGACCATCTTGATCGTCGCTGCTACGGTACCACCGGTTGCGAGAAGGTCATCAATAATCAGCACTTTCTGGCCCTTCTTGATCGCATCCGCATGCATGAAAAGTTCATTTGAACCATATTCGAGATCGTACTTATAGGAAATAGTTTCACGAGGAAGCTTGTTAGGCTTTCTGACCGGCACAAAACCGATATTCAGTTCATAGGCAACCGGGCAACCGAAAATAAAACCACGTGATTCCGGTCCGGCAACGACTTCGGCCCCTACTTTTTTGGCATAATCGATCAGTTCTGAACAAGCCTGATGAAAAGCATAGCCATCAGCCATTAATGGAGTAATATCACGGAATAAAACACCTTCGATCGGAAAATCCGGTATGGCCGCAACATAATCTTGAATATCCATAGAGCTATCCCCCCTGTTAAAATTGAGCGCTGTCGAAAACTCCGGAAGGTAATAAAACAGCGCTTTTTTATTACCTCTGTTTATTTAAACACCCCCAGATTTTGACATATTTCTGATGAAAAACGCTTGACAAAAATATGAAAATCGGGCTCGCTACGCTCGCTTTCGTTAGGAAGGCGAAGGAGGTAGCGTGATGTGCTTAAACATTTGTCTACGATCTGGGAATACAGAGACTT
>JAFRJA010000102.1 GCA_017432545.1 Erysipelotrichaceae bacterium | reverse complement strand
AGGAAGAAGAGGTAGAAGAAGAATCGATCATCGATCTTGAGAAAAGGATCAGTGAAAAAGAAAATAAAGGCAAGAAGAAATGAACAGCGTCAGAGTTGAAGATGTTTCGATGATCTATCCGTTCCTGAAAGTATCAGGTCTTTTTGATCGCAAGAAACAGAAAGAATTCTTAGCTAAGCAGCAGGCAATGCCTTATACCTCAAATGAAGGCGTCATCGCTTTGCAACACTTCACGGCTACTTTCAAAAAGGGTGAGTTCGTTTCGATCTTAGGTCCCTCCGGTTCAGGCAAGAGTACCTTATTGAGGATCATTGCCGGACTTGAAGATCCGCCTTTAGGCAAGGTCTTTTACGATGATGTTGAGTTAAGAGATATACCGATCGATGAAAGAAATGTCTCGATCGTCTTTCAGAACTATGCGCTTTATCCCAATCAGAGGGTCTACAAGAATATCGCTTTCCCTTTGGAAGTAAGACATATCCCTCGTGATGAGATCTCTGAAAAAGTTAACCGGATCGCGACCATCATGGGTATGGAAGATAAACTGGAAAAGTTTCCTGATGAATTATCCGGTGGTGAGAAACAGAGGGTGGCGATCTGCCGGGCGATGGTCAAGGAACCTGATCTGTTACTGCTTGATGAACCGCTTTCCAATCTTGATCCTCTGATCCGCAAGAAGATCAGGAATCAGCTCAGAAAGATCCATGAACAGTATGATACGACGATCATCTATGTGACCCATGAACAGTATGATGCCTTGTCTTTATCTGATCGCATCATCATCCTGAAAGACGGGATAACGCAGATGGATGGCTCTGTATCAGAAGTGTACAATTATCCGGTTAATCGTTTCTGTGGCGAATTTGTCGGTTTCCCGACGATGAACTTCTTTGAAGATATCGAGGTCGATAAAGATGGTTCATATTCCTTATTTGGAACGAAGTATCGGTTAAGTTCTGCCCAGGTAAAGAAACTTAAAGAGGACAGAAAGATTGCTGTCGGTATCAGAGGTGTTGATATTCAAATTAGTAACAAAGGAACTGATGCGGCAGTAGAATATGTCGAGTTGATCGAAGCTGATCTGATCATTCATGCGATGTTGCAGGATTACAAGATCACGATCGTTGAGAAGATGAACGATAATCAGGATCTGAGATATTTCAAAGGTCAGGAAATAAAACTGTCCTTTGATGAGAAACGTTTCCATTTCTTTGATTCAGAAGGCAACAGGCTCTGAAATAATACAAATTGAAAATAAACAGATAGATATCTTAAAGAAAATGGCTATCTGTTTTTTTATTATGAAGATAATGCAGGAGGTGGAGGATATGATAGATCTGGCTGTAACCAAATATGGGACATATCAATCCGTTAGATCAAACGCGGGCTTTGCGTTATTCAGAGGAATAGCTTACGCCAAGCCGCCAATAGGGGATAGAAGATGGAAAGCACCGGAAGATATCGAACCCTTTGAGGGAGTAAAGCTTTGTGATAAATACGGCAATGCCTGTGCCCAATATGATCGCTGGGATACAGCTACCGATGATATAAATGATGACAGCGGTCATCCTTATATCAGAATCGAAAACTATCCATATCCGCCTATTATGTCCGAGGATTGCCTGTATCTGAATATCTATACACCGGCGGAAAACATGAATTCAAAACTGCCGGTCATGATCTATATCCATGGCGGCGGTCTGCAGCATTGGTATGGTTCGGATTATGAATACTGTGGAGACAACTTCTGTAGAAACGGGGTGATCTTGGTCAGCATCAATTACCGTCTTAATGTTTTCGGGTATTTCTGTCATCCGGAACTTAAGAAAGAAAGTGAACACAACGCCAGCGGCAACTATGGTCTGATGGATCAGATCAAGGCTGTAAAATGGGCCAGAGATAATATTGAAGCTTTCGGTGGTGATCCGCATAATCTGACTGTCTTTGGTCAATCAGCCGGTGGACGTTCTTCTTTAGCGGTAGTGTGTTCACCTTTGTCTGAACATGCGATCAGTCATGTCTCGATCCAATCGGCGGGAGGTCTGGGCAACATCATGCGCGATTCATCCTATGAGACGCAAGAAAAGCTGGGAATCGATTTCATGAAGATGTGCGGTTGTGACTCGCTTGAAGAAATGCGCAAACTTGACTGGCAGACCTTGCGGGATTTCAATGACAGACTTGGTTTCTTTAAAGGTTTCAATATGTGCACTGACGGTTTTGTTTTACCGGAAGATATCGAAACGATGATCGTAAACAATACGATTGATGATATAGATGTGATCATCGGCTGCACTGCTGATGAAGGTGCCAATGAGAAAGAACCGATGTTTGGCACAAACACCTTTGCGCAGGTCAGGGCTTTTGCGAAAACTAAATATCTCAATAACTGTAAAAAGTCTTTCGTCTATGTCTTTAACCGTAAACAGCCGGGTGATAATGCGGGTGTACCGCATTCCTGTGATAACCGCTATCAGTTCGGCACGCTTGATGGTTCATGGCGTCCTTATACAAAAGAAGACTATGATCTGTCAAAACAGATGACTGCTTATTGGAGCAGTTTTGCGAAGAGCGGTGATCCTAATGGGGAAGGCCTTCCAAACTGGGACAGTTATGATGAAGAAGAAAAGGTCATGAAACTCTGTGTCGAAGGACCACATATGGAAAAGTATGAGGATCGAAAACTCAAAGAGTTGACCGAAGAAATGATAAACAGCTATAAATAATAAGAGGCAAGGCCTCTTATTATTATGCAATAAAGATGAAGATCATCAGATAATGTAACAGTGATCCCAAAAGGACGAAGATATGAAAGAGTTCATGTTCGCCCCAGTTTTCATTGAAACGGATCTTCAGCGCATAGATGATGCCACCGATCGTGTAAAAAATCCCTCCGGCCAGTAAAAGGATAAAACCGATATTGCCTAAGGCCAGATAGAAAGATCTTATTCTGATCAAAGCCAGCCAGCCCATGGCGATATAGACGATCGATGAGACGTATTTCGGGCAATAGACCCAGTATAGTTTTAAGATAGTCCCCAACAGGGCAAAGATCCATACCAGGATGAGCACGAGTTTACTTTCTTTTGAATCAGTTACACTAAGACAGATCGGTGTATATGATCCGGCAATCAGATAGAAAACGGCAATATGATCAAATTTCTTTAGCCTTGTGTTGGCGCTATAGCTCAGATTGAAGAAGTGATAGGCACTGCTGGCTCCGTAGAGGATGATCAGACTTAAGGAATAGATAATGATCGATCCGGTTGACAGGAGATCTCCTTTGAAGGCTGATTTGGCTACCAGGAAAAGACTTAAAAAGATGGCCGATATGAATCCGATAAAATGGGTAAGCGTACTGATAGGATCTTTGACAGTCGTTAATGGCCTTTCATTCATGGTTATTTCGCTCATTTTTCTCTCCTTTCTCTGTTATAATGAACCTGTAAGAAGTTTTTTAAAAACTCTTCATCTTTATAGTATAGAGTATTGTAAAACCTGTCAAGAGTTATTCAAAAACCTATGGAGTAATTATGTTAGAGATAAGTAAAGAAAGAAAAGAGATAATAAGCCGTTATAGTCTTCCGACTTATAAGGAAATTCCTTCGGTCGGTCTGTATCTGGATCAGACTTCCAAATACATCAACGAATGTCTGAAACCGATCATGGATGTTGAGATCACAAATTCCATGATCTCCAACTATGTCAAAAAACGTCTTATCGCCAATCCGATCAAGAAACAGTATTACCGTGAACAGATCGCCAATCTGATCTTCATCGCTTTGACCAAGTATGTCTTATCCCTGGATAATGTTCATCGCATCCTGAAAAAACAGCGTGAAGTATCTGATCATGAAGAGTCCTACAACTGTTTCAAGGAATATTTCAATGATTATCTTCATCAGGTCTTTGAGGGCAAGGAAATCAAAAAGATCGATGATAAGGACGAATCAAAAGCCTTATTAAAAAATATCGTCATTACGATCGTCAGACAGATCTATCTTGAAGAACTGTTAAGACAATATTAAAAAAAGGTAGACTAAAGTAGTGCGTGGGTTTGAGATTTCCTCTCTAAACTTATGCGTGGGTCTACTATCTGAATAAACCACACAGAATCAGATATAAACACATTATTCCGCATACTTGAGACGATGATTATTCGTTGGTCGAAAGTATGCGGATTTCTTTATTTTATGTAATTAAGGAAGCAATAATGCATTCTAAATCACAATCCACCAACGCACGACTTTAGAGTCACCCACACAACCAAAAATAAAGGTACGTTTTTACCCACACACCAATTTAGAGACGCCCACACCCACGCAGAACTTTAGAGCGCCTTAAAAAATGCTTCGCTGAAGCATTTTTCTTTTAAGCAACTTCGGCCTGACCCAGGTCCTTTCCTTCATTGAAGTTGCGGGCGTTTTCCATCGTGGTGACCGCGATCGCCTGCATCGCTTCTCTGGTGAAGAAGGCCTGATGAGAAGTAAGAACCAACTGTGGGAACATCTGTAACCTGGCAGTGATGGAATGAGGCAAAGCTTCATCGGATCGGTCTGTATAGACGTTTTCATCTTCGCCTTCATAGACGTCCAAAGCGACTGCCTGGAACTTTCCTTTCTTTAAGGCTGCGATCAGTGCTTCCGCATCGATCAATGGTCCTCTCGCGGTATTTACCAGCATGACGTGTTTCTTCATCTTGGCGATCGCTTCTTCATCGATGATGTGGTAGGTTCCGTTTTCACCCATGATGAGTGGTACATGTAAGGAGATGAGATCAGCTTTGGCTAAAAGTTCATCTTTATCGACATAGCTAAGCAATCCTTCATCCACGAGTTTCTGGTTAGGATATGGATCCCAGGCAATTATCGACATTCCATAGCCTTTGGCGATCCGCGCAAAACATTCACCGATCTTGCCGGTACCCATGACGCCGCAGATCTTGTTGTGAAGATCTACCCCCAATAAGCCAGACAGTGCAAAGTTGTTTTCTCTGACTTTGCGATCGGCTCGGTGCAGTCTTCGATTGGCTTCCTGAAGGATGGCCATCGCATGTTCAGCTACTGCGTATGGTGAATAGGCCGGTACTCTTAAGACCTTGATGCCGTACTCCTTGCATGATTCAAGATCGACATTGTTGAAGCCGGCACATCTGAGTAAGATCAGTCTGATTCCTTCATTGTGTAAGATATCAATGACTTCTTTCGGTGCTTCATCATTGACGAAAATGCAGATCGCATCATGGCCTTTGGCTAAGGCTGCAGTTTCTTTGGTCAGTCTTGATTCCAGATAATTGATCTCAACGTTAAAGGTACCCGGGCCTGTCTCATTGGCTAATTTGGAGAAGAAGATCCTATCGTAATCTTTGGTGTTGAAGAAGGCAACCTTAAGCACTGATGAATTGTTTTTCTCAACGCAATCAGTACATACCAGCTGTTTTACTTTTTCAACATCTTCTTCTTCGTTTGGTCCCTCAACACTTACTTCCAAGAGATCACCTTTCTTGGCTTTAAGAGCCAGGATCTGTAAGACATCGTTTCCTGAAGCAGCGTTTTCACCATTTCTGATCGTGACCTGGCTTTTCAGGTTTACGCATAATTGGGCGATCAGAGCTGCAGGACGCGCATGGATGCCCAGTGGGTTTTCTACTGCACATTCAAAGTTTTTCATATATGTCTACCTCTTTGTTTCTTCTAAGAATTCTTCCAGGATCTTTATGGACGAACTGGTACCGATCCTTTCGGCCCCGGCTTGAAGCATCGCTTTACAGGTCTTCCAGTCTCTGATTCCGCCGGCTGCTTTTACTTTAACTTCATCGCCGACGATCTGTTTCATCAGCTTCACATCTTCAACTGTAGCTCCGGACGTACCGAAACCGGTGGATGTCTTGATGAAATCAGGTTTAACTTCTTTAGCGATCTTCGCAACTTCGATTATTTCTTCCTTGTTAAGATAGCAGTTTTCAAATATTACTTTAGAAAATACCTTCTTTTCTTTACAGATCGAAACGATCGCTTCCATTTCCTTACGGATATAAGCGTAGTCGTGGTCGAGAGCTCTTCCGACATTGATGACATAGTCGATCTCATCGGCCCCGTCTTCAATGGCTTTGTCAGTTTCAAAACATTTTGTCTCTATCGTGGTCTGTCCCAAAGGGAAACCGATCGCCGCTCCGACGTGGACATTACTTCCTTCTAAGAGTTTCTTGCATAAAGAAACAGGATAGGAATTGATCGCGACCATCGCAAAGTTATACTTCTTCGCCTCATCACAAAGCTTAATGAAATCACTTTCTCTGGCATAAGCTTTGAGAAAAGTGTGGTCAAAGAGCTTGCAGAGTTTTTCCTGATTCAGTTCATTGATATTGATCATTATTTTAATTCCTTATCCAATCTTATTATTATCTATTGTTAAGTATTTGTCACCTATGTTAAACTAAAGATGTGCTTATAAAAATAAGAATATGACTAGTAAAGAGAGAGAAATACTGAACATCATCAAAGAGAATCCGACGATCGAACAGAGTGAGATCGCTGAGCTTTTGAATATCTCGCGTTCCACGGTAGGCGTCCATATCTCTTCTTTACAGAAACAGGGCTATCTGGTCGGCAAAGGCTATATCGTCAAGGACGAGGATTATATCGTCGGTATCGGAGCCTGTAACGTCGATATTTACTGCAAGTCAAGGATGAAGATCAGAACCCACTATGATCATCCGGCTGATATCGTTACGGCTTTGGGTGGGGTCATGCGCAATGTCATCTGCAACTATTCGATGCTGAAGGGCAAGGCCAGATTCATCACAGCTTATTCTGATGATGTCTATGGCAGGATGATCTATGAGAACTGCAAGGACAATCATATCGATATCGACGATTCCCTGTTCATCAAGAATCGCTCATCAGGAATATTCGTACAGATCCAGGATGAGAATAATGATATGTATCTGGCGACTTGCGATATGTCAATCTTACAGAACATTAACCCCGAGTTTGTTAAGGGTAAAGAAAAGATCATCTTAGGTGGCAAACTGCTGGTGATTGATCCTTCGCTTCCTGATGAGACGATCAAGGAACTGATCAGGATGTGCAAGGGCAAGATCAAGATCTTCATCGATCCGATCTCGGATAACTATGCCTTGAAGATTAGACCGTATATGAAAGATTTCGATCTGATCAAACCGAATCGTTCCGAACTGGAAAACATGTATGGCAGCAAGATCGAAAACGAGAAGCAGCTCAAGAAAGCTTGCGAAGATATCATTGCCGGTGGCACCAAGAGACTTCTTGTTTCGATGGGAAAGGATGGCGTGGTCTATTGTGATAAAGACAACTGTATCCATCGCAAGTTCAAGGAAGAAAAAATGGTCAATGCTTCCGGTGCCGGTGATGCCTTAATGGCTGCCATGATCTATGGTGAAGTCAACGAGCTTGGCATCGATAAAACAATCGATTACGCTTTAGCGGCAGGTATCGCAGCGATCAGAAGCACACATACGATTAACGAAAACATGTCGGTAGAATTACTGGAAAATATTATCAAGGAGAAGAAACAGAAATGAATTACAGAGATTATTTATCAATCACCCCGGAAATCGAAAAAGCTTTAGCGGAAGGAAAACCAATTGTTGCTTTGGAGTCTACGATCCTTTCTCATGGTATGCCTTATCCTGAGAACATTGAGTTCGCGCACAAGGTCGAAGACATTATCAGAAGTGAAGGTGCTATTCCGGCTACTTTAGCGATCATCGGCGGCAAGCTCAAGGTCGGTTTAAGTGCTGATGAACTGGAACTGATGTGTCATGGTGAAAATATCGCCAAGGCTTCCAGAAGAGATGTCGCGGTCTATCTGGCTAATGGTCAGACAGCGGCTACGACTGTTGCGACAACGATGCTGATCGCAGATATGGCAGGCATCAGAGTATTTGCGACCGGTGGTATCGGTGGTGTGCACAGAGGTGCCCAGGAGACCATGGATATCTCCGCTGACTTACAGGAATTTGCTCATACACCGGTATGTGTCGTATCGGCTGGTTGTAAATCCATCCTGGATATCGGTCTGACGCTGGAATATCTTGAGACTT
>JAFRJA010000013.1 GCA_017432545.1 Erysipelotrichaceae bacterium | reverse complement strand
TTGAACTTTATATTCTGAGCGATTAGCCGGATATGAATCTAGTGTTGTCGATATAGCAAATTGAAATAGATATCCATATTTCAAGAAATGATAAGAGTTTTCATAAAATGTTCATCAACTGGTTTCTTGAACATAGCGTTTATAGAAAACGGGTTTGCTCAAAAATGTCAGAAAATCCGACTCTTTTTTGAACCTCTAAGCATTTCAAATATTGTTGCAATTCACGATGAGTATTAAATAAACTTGATAAGAATAAAGTTTACCGTCTGTAGCGTCAAATTCTTTATAAGAAAATTGGTCGTCTTGCCCGGTTATGCTCCGGGATCTGGCGCTTATAAGGCGTCTGCTCTGCTATTAAGCTACAAGACAATGGAGGTTCCCGTGAGAATCGAACTCACGATCAGGGTGTTGCAGACCCTTGCCTTTCCTCTTGGCTAGAGAACCATGGTTCCAGATCAGGGAGTCGAACCCTGTTGAAACAGCTTATGAAGCTGCACCAGATACCGACCTTCCATCTGGTATATTGCTTCGGATACGAATGATCCGAAGCCAAGGAATATTTATTCCTATTTTTCCCTCACGATGATCTCGTCGATCGTCGCATCCAGCAGATCCGACAATACGACCAGATTGTCCACCGAAGGAATAGAATCACCCCTAAGCCATTTATAAACAGCCTGCGGAGTATTGAAACCCAGAGCCTCCTGTACATCTCTAACAGACAGGCCCTTTTCTTTTCTTAATGTATTTATCTTGTTTGCTGTCCCATATACATCGATCTTCACGAACATACAAATCACTTCCTTTCATCAAACAAAAACCGCTTACTCTTCATCTGCTCAGCAAGCGGTCATCAATTATAGGAAGCGTTATAGAGTTAACCCTAGATCACAAAACCACCGCATACTGAAACAGACGCAACAAAAATCATGCCCTCACAATTCGACACAAGATTTATCTGAACGTCATGTTCTCTCATTTTCACATCTGAGAATAAGTATGCAACATTAATCAAAAGTCTTTCTCCTTTTCTCATTTAATATAACAGAACTTTACCGGTTTGATAAGTATACCAGTAGTATAAAGATCTTGTAACAATGTTCTAACTCTCCCTAGAACTGTAATCTTTTTCGATCAGCTTTATCAGCAGTTTCAGATTTTTGCGATGATACAGCTTAGCCAGCCGTTTCATCAACTCAAAGTCGCAGGAAGCAAATTCCTCTTCATCAATTCTTTTATCATCGAATAGCAGCTCCCGTAAATCCCTTAAACTGTTAACGACCGGCCATTTATATAAAGAATCACAGATTGCTTTCTCTTTTGAAGCGATCTTAACAATATACTCTCCTTCTCCGATATAACATAACCCTTCAGAAAAAGCAGCCGGAGGAATATCGCTGTATTCGTATCTTCCGAAAACATTTGTGATCGTCCTGTTTTTTCTCTGAAGCAAAGATGCCGATGTGATCCCGTAGACTCTCTCCGGTATCAGACCGTAATAAGAAAGCGCAAGTTCGAAACTCAGATATGACGGTGATAGTATTGGAGCAGCCAGCAGATAAGGATCCGTGCTCCGATCCGTTTCATACAAGCCCCTGTTCAATCTGAAGATGATCCCCTGATTCGCATCACGACGAATCTTATCCAAAGGATTGGAATAATTCGCGTATTGTTGCTTCAGCATCGATGTTGTAACTATCATATTTGCTCCTTCAAATCCAATTCCATTGGATTTCATAGAGATTTCAGCTATTATTTCATGTTTCTGTAAAGGGAATTATAATAACTCTATTAAACACAAACATCATCATTCGTGATGATTGCACTATGACTTTGTCAATTTTATGAAGATTTTTGAATATAGTTTTGTCAAATTTATGAAGATAACCTATTTCTGCACCTCAACTATCGCATTTTTAAGCAAACTCCGGGTTTACCTATCATCGTTTTCTTTATCGCTTTCAAACAGCAGCCTATACATATAATCCGGTCTTTCAATGAAATCCTTGGTTATCTTATAGTGATCGGTATCCTTGTATTCGACTTTTCTGATACCAATATCATCAAGCTCAAAGATATCCGCATCAGGATAAGACATCAGTATCGGTGAATGGGTCGCAATAATAAACTGTGAATTGGCATTGGCGATATCGTTGATCATTATCAGCAGCGACATCAACCTGCTTGGTGACAAAGCCGCCTCAGGTTCATCCAAAAGATATAAGCCATTGCCACCAAATCTGTTTTTCACCAGAGCCAGAAAACTCTCCCCATGCGACTGCAGATGAAGAGAAACACCGCCATAGCTGTCAATGATGGGAGGACCAAAACCTCCCGCTTTATCCAGATCATCGATATAGGAAGCTACGTTATAAAAGCTTTCCGCTCTTAAAAAGAAGCCATCCCTTTCATGAGCACTCTTGCTTAAAAGAAGGTGTTCATGCAGCTCGGAATGGGAATTGCTGGTGGAGAAATAAAAGTTCTTCGTACCACCTTCCGGATTGAAATGACTGGCGACAGCTATCGCTTCTAATAGTGTCGATTTCCCCGTACCATTTTCCCCAATCAGAAAAGATACTCTCTTATCAAAAACAAGTTCCTGTTTTTCCAATTGTTTTATGGCAGGTATTTCTTTAAGGTATTCATCTCTATTAAACGGCCTGTCATCAAGAGCAATGGATCTTATGAATAGCTGATCAAAATGTTCATGTTCCACAATATCATTATAATTCTATCGGTTTATCTTTATCATTCTATGAAAGACGATCAGCATATTGAAAAATCTATTTGAAAATTACTGCACGTTTAGCATTTCTTGGAATATGTTATTGATACTCAGGAAAATAAGTCATCAGCAGTTATGATATTTTGAATATTTCCTGTATATGAATTATCAGTTACTCCATAAGGCGAAATAAATGTCACATGAATAGCGTAGCGAGAATTGGCGAGCGCTTTGAAATCTGATATTTTTTTACTGATTTCATTATCGATCTTTTCTGTAACCGCATATTTTTTTGAGGAAAATTTCATCTCGCACAAGTTTATTACCTGATCTTTTCTCACGATCAATAAATCGATTTGTGAGCCTTGAATGCCGTTTGCCTGATCCTCTTTGCAAAACCAGGAATAAGTCTCACTTAATACCCCGGAAATCCCTAAAGCCTGTTTTATTTGAGAAACGTGTTCCAAACAGACACGTTCAAAAGCCAAACCACACCATGTATTTACGACCGGTGTATTTACCTGATTACTCCAGAAGTGTTCATCAGTTGGCTTTTCTTTCAGGAACTTGTAATAGAAAAGAGAAAAATTGTCGATCAGCTGATATATTGCATTTCTTTCTTTTGTTCCAAATTGACTATATTTTCGAATGATACTACAGCTTTCCAGTTCCTCCAGGCGTTTAGAAAAATTGCCTGAATCCGCACAATTCGTTTCTTTTAAAAGTTCTTCTCTGGTCATGCCTGCTTTCTTTCTTCCTAAAGTGGACACGATTTTGATATAAAGATCAGGTTTTGCAAATAATGCGGCATGCAAATAGTCGAATTCCTGCTCTAATGGCGCATCTTTGGCAAAAAAGATACGGTCGATATTTTGAGACAAACTCAGTCCTTTTTCAAGAAAGCTCCAATAGTATGGAATGCCACCCATTATCATGTAGCACTCCAGGATCTGATGGCGATTTAAAATAATGTTTCTGGAGATAAGATATCTTTCACATTCTTTGAGTGTAAATGGCTGAAGGTGTATCCGGTAAGACAATCGGTTGTACAACCCGCCTTTATTATGAATGATTTTGTTCAGCATCCAGGAAGTTGCGGAACCGCAAACGATCAGAAAAACGTCTTTTCTGGCAGAAGCCCAGTTGTTCCAGAAACCTTCAAGAGCCATGATAAAATCACTCCCTTTGGTGTCCATCCATGATAACTCATCCAGAAAAATAACTTTCCTTTTTTTTGATGAATTGCGGATCAGCTCTTTTAACAGTTCAAATGCCTCCAACCAGTTTTTTGGCCTTGAAAAGTCATGCAAACCATATTCCCTAAGGGAAGCACAGAATTCAAATAGCTCATCCGAAAGTTTCCCTCCATAATATCCTGCATGCTGAAATACAAATCTTTTCTCTAGGCTTTCACGGATCAAATAAGTTTTTCCTACTCTGCGTCTGCCATAAACAACAACAAATTTGGATTCTTCTGCAAGGTATGCTTCTTCCAATACTTTTTGCTCTTTCTCCCGACCTATCAACATTTTTGCTCCTCCAAAACACATAATTACGGCGCTAACTATATTATATTTCACATTAGCGCCGTAATCAATCGTTAATTCTGGCGCTAAGTCATTTTTTTAGACACTTAGCGCCGTTATCTATCGCTTATTCTGGCGCTAATACACTTTTTCTGATCTATTACCATCAAATATCCTTCTGAACTCCATCGGCTGTTTTTCACTTAATTCCGGAGAATCATCATCAAAAGTCACAGGCATTCCTCCTGTTTTATTCAATATCCTCTTTTGTTCATATTCCTTCACACCCAGCTTCATCGTTATCCTTCGTTATCCTTCTTTCTGCTGACCAGAAAACCTTTTTCATCACTGATGAGTTCATATTCAGCTGTTAAAGGATTCCTGTTATGCCTCCGTCAATATGACAGACGATCAGATCGCAGTCATCATAATCAAGGTCATGCAAAAGACAGTGTTTTCGGGCAACGGCCTTCTGATTCAAGACATGAGCCTGGGCATTCCTGTATAAACCTTTAATACCCGTCAGTCTGGCTTCATCACAAAGTTCATCGACATTGGTAGGATCAAGAGTATAGGCTTTTTTATTGTTTTCCAAGGCGAATTCATATGCCAGCATAACGCCCAGTTTGGCAGGATGTTCACTGCCGCCTTTGGCACTTATCGTATCGCCATATAATAGTTCGTTTATTTCCATTACCCCGGATCTGACGGGAACGGCACTGCCACCCCTTCCTACAAAAACATCAAGATCTTTTATATCGATATCGTTTTCAGCCAAAAAGTTCAGGATAACTTCCTTTCTGAAAGGTATCTGATTATTGACATATATTTGAGCAATACCGGTGCATCATGAAAAACGCTGTCTTCACATAGCAGATCTTTATTTTCATAAACACTTATTTTTGTCGAGGTCGAACCAGGGTTTATAATCAGCAATTTCATGTCAGTGACCAGATAATAATCATAGTTCCCTTTTGTTTGTGGTCTCCTTCAGATAATTGGATCAAGAACAGGAAGAATCGTATCATCATTGATGAACATGGCCATGTAAACCGGCAGATACACTATCTTTCCATCTGTTTCGACATCATAATTTGTAAAGACATAAGCTTTGTTTATTTCATATTCCGGATTGTTTATCGCCTTTGGAATTGCAGAATGAACATAGTAGTCTTTCCCGCTCTTTACTTCGATAGGGACAACTTCGTTATCCTCCTCGATAACGAAGTCGAGTTCTCCGTTCTTATGGCTGTTGTAAAACCAGGATTGGAAGCCATGAGTATTCAACTCCTGTGCAACAGCGTTTTCGTAGATCCCTCCAAGATTTACTTTGTCATCAGCCACAAGTATTTTTGTCCTGAGGGCATTTCCGTAACTCGCTGTCAGAAGACCGACATCCGATGAGTAGAGCTTAAGCAGGCTGCTTTTCTGATTCTGACTTAAGGATGCCCTTGGTTCGGTTGCATTATAGGTTGGGATCACAACTCCTGCCGAAGTCAGCCACAAAAAACTGCTTTCCAGTTTTTCAAAGCGCAAACCTTTTTTTATATCGGCATAATTGAACCTGCGGTTCTGTTTGAGCAGCTGGGACGGCATTGTCTCATAGACCGAAATGATCATGAGTTTCTTGTCTTCTGCTTCATATTTTGTGAAATCAAGCTTGTATAATTCCCTGATATTCTGTTGTATGATCGTAACTTTGGAGATGTCACCGGATTCCACATATTCCCTTACGGCATCTGGCATCCCCCCGACAACGAGGTATCTGTGGAAATGTTTCATGATTTTGTCATGAATCAGTTCTCCGACAGGCTTGCTTTCTTCAAAACAGCGACGAAGGTGCTCAAGGACGTCTTCATTGACTGAGGAAGCTATTAAAAACTCTTCAAAATCAAGCGGATACATTTTTATCTCTTCCAGATATCCCACAGGTGCCGAGCGCAGACCTTTTAATTCAATGCCAAGAAGCGATCCGCTCAATATGTACCGAAAACTGCCCTCGTCCACCCAGAATTTGATTCGTGTCACAATATCTTTGACTTCCTGGATCTCGTCAATAAAAAGTATGCTTTCTCCCTTAGCAAACGAATAACCTGTCGCTGCAGACAGATTGACTCTCAGGTCATCAACTGACATGGATCGTTCAAATACAGGAATCAGTTCCGGCTGTTCGATCAGGTTTATTTCCAGATAGTTGCAACCAACTTCTGTCAGACATTTCCTGATGGAATATGTCTTCCCCACCTGTCTGGCTCCGCTTACAAGCAAGGCTTTCTTTGATCCTTCTATCCAATCTCTGATTCTTTCTTCCGCTTTGCGCTTTAACACAGCATTTTCCTCCTCTTCTGTCGGGAATAAAATCAGTATAGAATAGATATGACACTTTTTCAATTATTTTTATTAATTTATATACACTTTTTCAATTCTTATTTCCCCATTTATGACACTTTTTCAAGAAAATATGTTAAAGTTACAGAATCAGTTGTTTGATAAACCTTGTTCCTGATTGATTCACGAATCAGCTTAAAATCATCATGAAAATGATCTTGAATATATCAGATCCTTATTTTCATAAACACTTATTTTTGTCGAAGTTGAACCCGGGTTGATAATCAGCAATTTCATCTTTATGACCGGATAATAATATCATAGTTATACCATAAAGGAGCACTGTCCCTGCTCCTTTACTCTATTTGAAACATTCCTTTACCCATTCAATAAGGTTATCACTGGCCTTCCCGCTTCTTTCAGCCTGGGTATGGCCCTGTTCCCAAACGGTCTCAAAGTCGACATCAGCACCATACATTTCCAAAGCCAAGGCCAGATTGACTTCCGTCGTCAAAGCCGTATCGGTTTGATTAATACCGCTGCGGATCCGCCAATAGGAAGCGACTGAACTGCTTTGATAGCCCTCGCTTTTACTTAAAAGATAATATAATGGCGAAAACATTTTGAGACGATATGCCATATCATAGCCAAGATGATCTCTTTTTTCGATATCTTCAGCAACTTCATCTTCATATTCCGTTCCCTTGACTATTTCATACAATATCGCATCATAATGGGTCTTTTCACCATCGCCCGTATTGAACAGTTCATGACCACCTTCATCAAGCTTATCGAAAGCGGCGATCGGCTTGGTGGCCGACTTGAAATGATCGACAAAGGCTGCGATCGAAGTGATACTTACCTCTTTACCATCATAGCTGACCCATTCATAATCCTTGTTTAGCGAAGCGATATAGTTTTGAGCTTCCTTTACAGAAAAACCTTCATCTTCAAGATAGTGCTCCAAAGACGTTTCAATCACATCCTTGAGATATTCATAGTAGGAACCTGCCTGATAGATACCCTCCGAAGATTCTTCCAGTCTCAGCAATTCTCCGTTTTCATCATAAAATTCCATTTCATTGACATAATCCGCATAGGCCTCAGCCAATGAATCGGATATCAGTTGCATTTCATCCGATAGTCCGCTTCTTGTACTACCCATATTCCATTCATAAGAAAGATCGGAAGTATCATAGCTGGTAATAGGACACCAAGCCATGACTGCCGCTACCGCATCGCTGGTATCGGCCGCTCCGATATCCTGCAGATAAGGCAGATACAGTTCACTGTCGCCGCTGCTGCCTAAAACAGAGGCCTGCGAACCGCCACCGCTATGGCCAAAGACGACGATACGATCGGTATCACCGGGTATGCTTTCCTCGATATATCTTATATACCGTATTGCCGCCTTAAGATCCGTAACACCGGCAGGAACTCCCGATTCCTTACCTCTACATCCCGCTACCACATAGATGAATCCTTCATCGGTATAGGTGCTGCAGCTTTTGACATAACCCTCCGGTGCATCCTGGGCCTTATGACCCGGCGTATTTACCGGAAACATGATCGGAGCACTCTTAGCCGTATAAGATCCGATATTTCCGCTTTCATTGACTGTACAGGTATAAGTACCATCACCATTGTCCTCAGCACTCATATAAGCTCCGGGCACAAAGATACCTAAAGTCTCATATGTCTCATCCGCCGGATTTGCACAATACAAGATACCTGTCTGATAATAGACATCATCACTTTCGTTATACAGCCATTTACTGTTATCGATCATCGCCAGATCAAGTACAACCTCATTTGTCTGTTTCGTTTCTTCTTTTTCCTGAACTGTTTCTGTGTCTTTCTCAGCTGTTTGCGAAACACTGCAGCCAAACAAAGATACACACATCAATACACATAGAAACCCTAAAATGATGCGATATTTTCTTTTCATCACAGTTTTCCTCCTGACAATAAAGGGAGATTCTCCTTTATAACGATCATAGAAACCCCTTGTGAATTCCTGCTGAAGAAAAACTAATGTTTATCTGAAATGGACTGATGTCCGTATTTGTATATTTTTCCAAAAGAAAAGGTATACAGAAGATAAGCGATGTATACCTATACAAGAATTCTTAATGGGAATATGGGTTTGTTAACTATATTGATCAATAATATGCTGCACCGTAAAGATATCTGATACCAGAGCGTAGATCCTTCCGGTTTTTAAAGCCGATACGATCGATCTGATTTTCTCGTCACCAAACGCATAAGCTACGATCTTTGTATTTTCGTCAAACTCATCGATTTTATAACCGATCATTCTCTTGTAACCTGAGAAATTGATATCGTTGCCATTTTCATCAAGGAAGGAATTGCATATTGAGGAGACGGCTTTCTTTTCTTTAAGTTCTTCAATATCTTTGTCATTCAAAAAGCCTGTTTCCATGAGTGTTCCTTCATCTTCCAGAATGCCAATACCCGCAATGATCAGATTGCACTTTTTTGCAAGCTGAAGAGTATTCTTGATTTCGGTCTCCTTGACAAGCTGGTTTTTCAGTGATTCGGAAGAAAGGAATGTAGGAGAATTCATTTGGAAAGATTCGCATTCCCATCTTTCAGAAATATTGGAAATGATCTTGTTTGTCTGCCACCTTTCTCCTTTATAACCTGTTCCGCCACAGACGGGGACAACCTTGAGGTTCTTCTTTTGTGGATCTGTCAGAGTCTGTGATGCATGATATAAAGTTTTTCCTGCAGAAACACCAACAATATCGCCATCATTCAGATTCCTTCTTAAAAGCCCATTGGACTCTTCTCCCAAAAAATGCATAATTTCATGTCTATCACTGGCGACACGGTCAACAACCACACATTCTTTAAGATTGAAAAGCTGACACATTTTCTCTTCCAGAAAGATTTTGCCAGGTTGCGGATCATTTATGGTGATGGTAACAATATTGTTTTCTCTTGCGTAGGTCAAAAATCGCGAGATCTGAGGACGGGAAACACCTAAGCGTTTGGCAATGGTTGCCTGTGTCAGGTTTTCCATATAGTACATATAGCAGGCTTTGACAATTAAATTTCTTCTGTCTTGTGTCATTTCATAGTAATACTAGCAGAATTTGAACATTTGTTCAATTTGCATGTGAATTTTTTAACTTGTAAGCGCTTAAATTTACATATTGAATAATGAAATGGCTGGTTTTATAATATAAGTACAAATGTACTTTTGTTGAACAAATGTTCAAAAAGTACTGCATACTTACAACAGATAGATAATTGTTGAGATGGAGGGGAAAAAGTATGTCAAATGTTGTTCTCGCCCGTATTGATGACAGACTGATTCATGGTCAGGTCATTGCTAAGTGGGCAAAGAAGCTGTTTTTCAAAAACATCTTCGTTGTTGATGATGCTGTTTCTAAGGATGCTTTTACATGCAGGCTGTTGCTGGCAATCGCTCCAAAAGATCTGAACGTCAAGATCTTTAATGTAGCTGATGCAATCGAGCAGTTGAAAACGGGAGACGATACGGCAACGTGTGTTATTACCAAGACGCCTATGACATTCGAGACACTGATCGAGAACGGTGTTGAACTTACAGAAGTTCAGCTTGGCGGTATGGCTTCGAACGCAAACAGAACGTCTCTGGTAAGAAATGCTGCTGCTTCCAAGGAAGAAAGAGAATGCATGAAACGCATGTGCGAAAAAGGTATCAGAGTTTATTATCAGGATATTCCTGAAACAAAACCAACAGAGTTGGAAAAATTATTATAAGGAGAAAAATGTATGACTTGGTTTCAAGCTATTATGCTGGGAATTCTGTATTGGACAGGAGCTAGCTGGATCACAACAGTAATCTGGTTCTTCCAAAAGCCATTATTCCTGGGCTTCGTTGCGGGATGCATTCTCGGTGATCCTGCAAAAGGTGCTATGGTTGGTGCAACGATCAGCTTGGTCTATATCGGAAACGTTGGTGCCGGTGGTTCTATTCCCGCTGATACAACGCTTGCCGGTGTTCTGGGAACAGCTCTTGCCATCACAAACAATCTGGATGCTGAAACGGCATTGGCTATCGCCGTCCCATGCGGTCTGTTAGGAACATTGCTTCACTATGGACGTATGACATGGAACTCCATCTGGATCCCTATGGCAGAGAAAATGATCGATAACGGAAAAGGTGACAACCTCTGGCTGATCAACGTTCTGCTTCCTCAGCTGCTGCTCTTATTCATCGGCGGCGGTATCTGTGCTGTTGCCTGCTACTATGGAGCTAACGCTGTTTCCGGCATTATCAACTCATTATCGGGTCTGGTATCCGTTATGGGTACGGTCGGTGGCATGCTGCCGGCAGTCGGTATTGGTCTTACTCTTATTTACATCTATAAAGAGGATGCCAAACCGTTCCTTTATGTCGGTTTCCTGTTGACTGCCGTTCTCGGCTTCAGCCTTGTTCAGGTTGGTGCTGTTGGTGCGATCTGTGCAGTCATCTACTATAATCTGACTCGCAAACTGGAGGAAAGATAAAATGGCTGAAAAGAAAGCATTATCAAAGAAAGCGTTAGTTAATGCCTGGGCAAACTGGGCATTCTGGTCACACGCTTGCTATAACTGGGTAAGAATGCAGGGCGTCGGCTTCGCACACACGATGGTTCCTGTTGCAAAAGAACTTTATAAAGACGATCCGGAAGCAAAGAAGGAAATGCTGAAGAGAGAAATGGAATTCTTTAACACTGAGCCGGAAATCGGTATTGTCTGTCACGCTTTGGCAATTGCCATGGAAGAACAGAGAGCCAACGGCGAACCTATCACTGGAGACATGATCACTTCGATTAAGACATCTCTGATGGGTCCTTTAGCCGGCATGGGCGACACCTTCTTCCAGGGAATTCTGGTTCCGATCGTATTGGCCATTTTCATCGATATGACGATGTCCGGAATGATCGCTGCTCCGGTCCTCTACGCAATCGTCATCACTGCCCTTTCCGCAGCGATCTCATATGCGATCTTCTTCTACAGCTACAACAAAGGAAGCGATGCGGTTCTTGACTTGATCGCCAGTGGAATTCTTGACAGAGTTATTGCTGCTTTCAACATCATGGGCTGCACAGTAATGGGCGCCCTGGCTGCAAGCTATGTTGGCGTTGCATGCGGTATAACGATCACGGCTGCTGGTTCGACTTTCAATCTGCAGAGCCAGTTGTTTGATGCGATTATGCCAAAGATGCTTCCGCTTCTGCTTTGCTTAGGCTGCTATACTCTTCTGAAGAAGAACTTTACAGCTGTTAAACTGATGCTTCTCATTGCGGCGATTGGCGTTGTCGGGAATCTGTTAGGAATCCTTGCATAATATGATCGTTAAGCTATCCGAACTTTTATTAGAAGCAAAGAAAAACAAATACGGAATACCTGCATTTGCGGTTGAGGATGAAAACTGCATGCGCAGTGCAATTGAAGCAGCGGAAGAAATGAAATCCCCCCTCATTGTTCTGGCCGGCTTCAAAGAGTATTCCAATGATAAAGAATTGAAAGATCTGGACTATCGAACGCACACCTTCCTGCATTATTGCGAAGAGGCGTCCGTCCCGATCGCTCTTACCAGAGATCATACCTACAAATACGAAGACGCCATTATTGGCATCAAATCCGGATTCCAATGCATTATGGCCGACAGATCAAAGCTTCCTTTCGAAGAGAATGTCAGACAGGTTGCTGAGATCGTAAAAGTGTGTCATGCTGCCGGTGTGGATGTTGAAGCTGAACTTGGCCATGTAGGTCTTGGTCTTGATCTGGTAAAAGACAGCAATGTCTTCACTGTTCCGGAAGAAGCTGCAGAGTATGTAAGACTCACTGAATGTGACAGTCTGGCGGTTTCGATCGGAAATGCGCATGGATTGTATAAAGGAACACCGGAACTTCAATTTGACCTCCTGGAGAAACTGGTTGAAGCTACTGATGTTCCTCTGGTCTTGCATGGAGCAACAGGCATTCCGGAACAGGATGTAACAAAAGCGTGCCAAAACGGTATTTGCAAAGTCAATGTTGGAACAGATACATACATGGCATGCAGAGATGGCGTTTTAAATGCAGACCTTTCCGGTTCAAAAGTTTATGGTGTATTCGATGCAATGTATAACTCCTACAAGGAGGTGCTGAAACATTGGATGACTATCACCGGAAGTGCCGGAAAAGCTGCTTAGAAGGGTAATACACAAGTTATGGAAGATAAAACAATGAGATTTGGTGTCATATTCGACACAAGGGATGCCAGAGTCTGCGAAAGACCGATTCCGGAAGTAAAGGAAGATGAGCTTCTGATCAAAATCGAAGCATGCAATATATGCACTACCGATTATGAACTCTGGAACGGTCAGAGAAAAGGCAAGCAGCCAACACCGATGGCAGGTGGACACGAAAACTCGGGTATCATTGTCGCAAAAGGCGCAAAAGTCGGCGATAATTTCCAAATCGGCGATCGTGTCGGAATCATGTTGACGCAATTCTGCGGAGAATGTGCGGATTGCCGCAAAGGTCATAATTTCGCTTGCATGTATAAGGGTGAAACCTTCCCTGCAAGTGATGACGGCTACTACGGTTTCTTCGGCTTCTCTACTTATAAAACAGCCCCTGCACGCTATTGTTTCAAATTCAAAACTGACATAGCTGCTGATGAGGCCGGTTTCATTGAACCTTTATCGACAGCTATCAGAAGCATCAAGAGAGGCAGAGTATCTCCCAGCGAAAATGTATTGATTATTGGAGCCGGCACCATGGGTATGTTAAATGCTCAGGTTGCCAGAGCTTTCGGAGGCAGAGTCATTATTTCTGAACCGCTGGAAAAGAAGATCAACGTTGCAAAAGAATTAGGATTTACCGAATTTGTTGATCCTATGAAGGAAGATCTTAAAGAACAGATTCAGGCATTGATCGGTCATGACAGCAGGCTCGACGTGATCATCGTCTGTGTTGGCAACTCCATAGCAAATGCACAGGCTCAGGAAGTTGCTGACCTCGATACCAGGATCGTATATTTTGCTGCAGGCTACCCTGCTCCGGAGATTCACATCGATTCGAACATCATTCACTACAAACGGCTTGAACTGATCGGTACCATCGGATCAGACACGGACGATTTCCAGATGGCAGTCGACATGCTGGATAAGCGCCTTATAAAAGTCGATAAACTGATTGAAAAGGTTTTCACACTAGATCAGATTCAGGAAGCCTATGAACTTGCTTCAACGCCTGGATCATTCAGGGTATCTGTCCACACCTGGGAATAACAGCCGTATACAAGCGGGAGGAGCGATTCTCCCGCTTGTTTCTTCATGGAGATTTACTTATGAACTGGAAAATCACAGCCATAATCTGTCTGATCGTATTCTTCGTCGTTTTCTTTGGAAGACTGATCGGTGCAAATATCGTTTCAGGCAAACTTGTCAAACATTTATATATGAATGAGATCGATCGTTTTGAACAGTTGAGAAATTCCCGTCTGGCAAGCACATTTATCAGTAAGTTTAATTTGAGATATATCGATCTTTCCAAGGCTATCATGGAAGCAGATGAGAAGCAGATCGAATCATGCGTATCTGAGCTTGAAAAGCTCCCTTTGACCATTAATCAGAAGTCGGAAATCTACTCACGCTGCTTTTATTATTACCTGTCCTCAGAAAACTATCACAACGCAAAAATTTACTACAAGAAGAATTATGATCTGGATCCTGACAAATACAATTATGAGATGGACAGGCTCTATGATATCTATATCAAAAAGGGAAACAAGTATCTGGATGATACTCTTGAAGAATTTGAAAATGCCGAAATGGAAAACAAAGCAAAATGTGCAGCATTGCTTTCAAAGATATATGAGAATATGAATGATAAGACAAAAGCAGATGAGTATCTGGATTTCGCTGCTAAATATATTGAAGATTTAAGTGCCAAGGCACAAAAGGAAGATGATCATGAGCAATAAAGCAGCAAGAAGAAATATTACAGCCGTCAAAAATGTATACGTCGATAATAACAGACTGATTTATTATGATCCATTGACCAAGAAAGCCCATCAGATCACTAAGGGCGACGAAAAATCATTCATTCTGTTTCAGATGGGAACCCCTGCTGCCTGCATTATTGCCGGATTGATTGCCTATTTCACAGAAAATTATTACCTGGCAATAGCGATCGGCGTTCTTATTGCCTTGGCAGTATATTGTGTCTTTCGTTTTGTATTTATCGGAAAACTACCCGAATATCCGAAGTTCAATGTCCCTGAAAAGACAGGTATGCTGGACCGTTTCAAAGAAAACAATTCCAGATCCAAGCTGCTGACAAATTCGATCGTCATGCTGGTAATCGGTATCATGCTGATTTTCAACATCATATCACAGAAATACAGTGGATCGCTGGCGATTCTGAATTACATTATCAGCGGAGTATTTTTTGTGGTTTCAATTATTTGTTTCCTTGCTTTTTTGAGTAAAAAGGAATGAAGTGATCGTTTCACAAATTGTTAGACAATAAAGGAATAATGCAGTTTATCTGCATTTTTTATTACCATCAAGAAAAGAGGTCGCTTCCAGGATCAGACCCGTTAGCCACCTCTTATTCGTAATGTTTGAAGAGCTTTGTTGTGTTTTTCTGAAGAAAACAGCTTCCTTTATGACATTAAATACTATGCTCGATCAGGTCCTGCATTGGATCCCATAACTGATCAAGTGCATCGATCGTCTTGAGATACAGATCGTATTTCTGATCGTAAATTTCCTTCAGATCCTTATTGGGTTCAAATCTTCCGGAAGGCTTAGCCATATGCATCACTGCTTCTTCCAAAGAAGGATAATCTTTGGCAGATGCCGCTACAGCGATCGCACATCCCAGCGCTCCTGTTTCATCTTCACCAATTGTCTCAATAGGATAACCCATAACGTCCGCAAACATCTGCGTCCATACTTTTGACTTTGTTGCACCACCTGCCAGACGGATGCATTCAATATCCGAATCTCTTGTATTCATCAGTTTTTCAAAGTGATATCTGTGACAGAAGGCAATCCCTTCATATACACTTCTTTCCAGATGCTTTCTCTGATGGCTGACACTGATTCCGACAAAGCTTCCTTTGGCATTGGGATGAACATTGGAGGCCATTGTAAATGGCAGGAATACCGGAACAAACTCATAAGGAGATACTTCTTCCACATCCGCATTCATCTGGTCATAAATGCTTACACCGTTTTTCCTGGCTTCTGCACTTGCTTCCGGAAGAAGCTGTTTTACAAACCAGGCATGGTTTCCGGCAGAAGTCGGAGAAGATTCTTCAACAAGATAATAATCATCCAAACAGAAAAGCGAATTCATTTTGACTCTTCCATCTGTAACAGGCTGCTTCCTAATGTATTCGTTGATAGACCAGGTTCCGGCGATCATGCAGAGTTTGTTTTCGTCAATGACACCTACGCCAAGTGCACAGGCATCAATGTCAAACATGCCCCCGATCACCGGCGTCCCTTCTAAGAGACCTGTCTGTTTTGCTGTTTCGCTGTTGATCCCAGCAACTATATCAAGCGAACCACATAATGGCGGCAAAGCGTCTTTCAGATCATCAATGCCAAACAGTTTCAGCAGTTCGACATCATAATCTTTCGTATACAGATTTAGAAGGTTTGCACCGGAATAATCAGTGATCTCCGCATTAGCCTGACCAGTCAGAATAAAACGGACATAATCTTTGCATTCAAAAATATAATGTATTCTCTTGTAAGAATCATATTCATTGTCTTTAAGCCACGCCAATAAGGCGACAGGCTGGAAAGGCATGATATGCTGGCACGAGATCTTCATCACCTTTTCCTCTGTACCATCCTGGGCCCATTGATTAGTATAACGATAAGCACGGTTGTCGGTCGACAGGATACCATTTCTGACCGGATCACCGTTCTCATCGACCAGATACAGTCCCTTTCCATGGCCGCAGATGCCGATACCCGAGATATCTTCTACTTTGACGGAAGTCTTTTCCAGCAAAGTTCGTATCGTTGAATAGACTGTTTCTTTTATTTCGTTCAGATCACGTTCAACAAAACCCGGTTTTTCTGAAATTGTCCTTGTTTCGTTACTGACGACACAGATCTGTTTTCCTTCTATATCAAAAAGAGCGGCTTTTGTAGTGGTGCCACCATTATCCAAGCCTAAGTAATATTTCATGGTTTTCTCCTGTATTGATTCGCTATATTTCGGCGATTATTGGTTTCCCAACGTCTTTAAGATTATTAACGATTTCCATTATAGGATTCTGCAGCAAAGTTGCAGTCGGCCCTGATAAAGATATCGAAGCGATCACGTTCTGATACGAATCAAGAATAGGAATGGCGATACAAGTCTTTCCTTCCTCTTCTTCTTCGCTGTCAAGAGCGTATCCTCTAATCCTGATCGTTTCCAGTTCCCGATCCATGACATTCCAATCACTGATCGTTCTGTTTGTGATCCTTGAAAGAGGATACTGATGATACATTTTCATCAGTGATTCCGGATAATATGCCATCATGCATTTTCCGGAAGCTGCAGAATGAGATGGTGATATCGTTCCGACAACAGCCTCATTGCGGAAGATGATCGGGTTATATGATTTTTTATAAATGATAGCCTGCTGTGCGCAAAAGTCGGATGTGTAATCCGGCACAGCAATATAGACGGTCTGTTTGTATTTCTGGGCAAGCTCATCCGCCTGCTGAGACATGAGATTGACGATCGGCAGATTATTCTTAACAAGGTTTCCAAGCATATAAAAACGCAGTCCAAGCCAGTATTTTGAATTATTCGGATTCTGAAAAATATAACCCATGTCTTTCAGAGTATTCAACTGACGATAGACGGTACTCATAGAAGCGTTGATGTTATCGGCGATCTGCTTTACACCGGCTTCTTCCCCGTTTTTGGCAAGGTATTCTATGATCTCAAAGGCTCTGCCAAGAGATTTTACAGTTTCTGCCGATTTTACTTCACTCATATATATCCTTTATTTCCTAGTAGATTTGTAATTTTCCATTAACTGAATAATTTTATTATAGGTTACAATTCCTAATTCCTTATTATAAGAATAAGTCAAAAAGACGTCAAACAAATAAGGGCTAAAAGGAATTCCATTAAGCTTTTTCGAAAAGCTCATTGCTGCGATCTCCGGAAGCACCGAAATATGACTGTCGTATTTGAAAGCTCCGATATTCCAGATCACTTCTCTGTGATTTAATGAGAAGATTGTGTCTTTATTTTCGTTCTCCACATAATGATACAGTTCATGACCTATAAGAACTTCCTGGATGTCGATATTCTTCATTCGTTTTTTCAGTTTTTCCTGTTCGATCAGAGCGTTTGCCTTATCAAATGTATCTGTAAAGATCCGCATCTTGTTTGGAGTTTCGAATTCAGCAAATCTGACATTGCCTCCCTTTGCGGGGATCTTTGGAAAAGAGACCTCGATGCCCAGTTTTTCCGCCATCTGAAGAAGACTGATGTCACCGAATTTTTTACGGTATTCTTCGGCATATGCCTCACCTTCTTCGATCGCTTTCAGGATCAATTCATCCTTTTTATCATCCGACAATCTACCGGCAACCGGTTCCCTCAAAAAGGCATAACGGCCATAAACAAGATCCGGAATATTAACCAGGTGATCCAGCATTTCTCTCATTGGAGGATCATTTTCCGGTGCCTTATATCCGGCCAGTTCCAGATAGCGTTTCTGGTAAAAACCGATCAGTTTAGTGAAGATATTATTCTGCTCCATATCTCTTCCTAGAGCTGGTTTCTTGCTCCAACAACTATGACATCATCATCCGGATCAGCCTGAGACAGTTCAATATTCGCAAGCATCATTAGCTGATTGATATCGGATGTACCTGCGATATCCGCTAGTTTTCCACCTACACAGAGATAATAATCCGGTCTTAGGATCGAATCGGAATTGTAGCTGGCAAGGTCATCCTGGAATCTTCTGATGACGCTTTCGGCTTCTTTCTGTTTGCACAGAACTGCCTGTCCATTATTGCGTTGTACACGGACGAAGCCTTTCTTATCAACAATCCTGATAGGTGTCTGTTTTCCTTTGACACCACTGAAAACATAGAATGATCTTGTCTCTGCATCCAGAGAGACGGCACCCGTCACTGAATCGCCCAGATCACGCTGTGCGATCGCTGTAGCTTCTTCCAGTGAACATTCGCTTAACAGATCGGTCGTTTTGGCTTCAGTCGATCCCAAAGCAATTGCTGTAACTTTTGAAGTCTGTGAATCGATTTCGATGTGGACCTCAACGCTGTCGGGCATCGCTCCGGATTCGACCGCTTTGTTCAAAGCTTCTTTTCTGATAGATCTGATATCTTCTTCCGTCGGACTCGGTATGATCCTCTCAACGACGTCTCTGACCATTGCCAGGGCAACACCGATCGATGAGATAACTTCAGCGTTTTCCGGGATCGAATAACGTACACCCATCTTATTTGCGAAGTAGATGATCAAAGATGCAGCGCCACCGCCAACACCAACCAGATTGATCTGGTCTTTTTCAACTTTATATTTTTCCGTCAGATCAAGAACGATCGGCGAGATCTTGTCATAAGCTCTTTCCATGATCTGTGTTGCCAGCTCTTCAACCGTAATGTTGAGATACTCTGCGACAGGTTTCATGGCTTTACGTGCTGCTTCAGCATTTCCGTAAGAGAAAAGATCAGGTGTTACCAAGCCCAGAACATTCGCTGCGCAGGAATTGGTGATCGTAATACGTTTGCCATTCTTTAATCTGATTGCAACGTAATCTTCCGGATCTCCCGGTTTGGGAGAGAACAGTTCAAGCTGAGGATCTTCAATTTCAGAAGGATCAGTATAGACTGCATATTCCAATCCGGCGATATGAGCGCTTCGCGGTCCGACATCTTTGACTCCGCTCTTATCGATTCTAACCATACTTCCGCCGGCACATCCGGTAACTCTGACATCAAGAGAACTGATGTAGGTGGAATGTCCACCGACAACAGAGTAATCGATCGCTGGTCTTCCGTTTTTGATGACACCGATGTTCGTAGTAGTTCCGCCGACTTCAAAGTATACGCCGTTAGAAGCTCTCAGATACATCAAAGATCCCATAATAGAGGCGGCAGGACCCGACAGCATCGTCAGTACCGGTCTTTTCTTCATTTCAGATATCTCCATGACGCCGCCATCACCGCGCATGATCATGAGCGGAACATTGACGCCGGCTGATCTGACACTGCTTTCAGTGCTGTTTGCGGTATTGAGCATCTTAGGAAGGATACTGGCATTGATCGCGGCAGTCCTTGTTCTTCTGGTAAGACCGTATAATTTGGTGATATCGGAAGCAACCGTGGAAGCAAGACCCATTTGATCTGCCACCTGATGTATCTGTTCCTCTTCTTTGGAAGAATCGACACCAAAGGCCATAGATGCCACGATTACCTGTGAACCCTGATCACGTAGACTTTCAATAGCGTTTCTGATTATTTCGTCATTGAAACCCTTGTTCTTCTGGATAAACTCGTTGGCGATCTTGATCTTCTTTCCCTGAGCTATATCGATATCATCCAATCTGACCTGTCTCTTAGCAAGCAGACCTTCAAGTCCACCACCGGCAACACCGACGATACCAACATTCGCAACATCTCCTTCGACCAGAGCATTTGTTGCCTGGGTCGTGGAATGGGCTACGAAGATCACTTCTTCCGGAGCGATATTGTGTTCACGTAAAACATTGTTGAAAGTCTGCACGACACCTGCAGCGACTCCGCTGGGATCATCATGAGTCGTCTTGACCTGAGATTTGCCAATGATATCGTGTGTTTCGTTATCGATGGCTACCGCCTTTGTATAAGTTCCACCTACGTCAATACCGATACGTATCTGTCTTGCCATATAATTACCTCTCTTTATGATTATAAAAGATCAGCGGAGTTTAGGCTCCGCTGATCTAAATACTTGATCTTATTAGAAAGCCAAGCCTCCGTAATAAACGTATGTTGCCAATGCAAGGATAATACAGATGATCCATCCGCACGGGATCGAATGACCCATATATTCCTTTGTATCGTTGTTCGTATAGTTCAGACCCCAGACGATCCATGACTGTGTGATACAGCAGGAAATATTCATCGTCATAGTCGGAGCATAGAACAAAGGATACAGGAACGGAGTAGCAAAGCCAAGTCCTGAAAGGATACCCAGCATAGCTGCACCGGAGCCGGCAAGCGTGAATGGTCCACGGAAGAGTCCTAAAGGTGCGAAGACAGCGAATATGATGCAGATGATCAGAGCGTTCTTCGGAATGACACCACCTAAGACGGCATTGAAATAAGGAACACAGTAAGAAGCAGCCTTGTTGAATGCCTGAATGAACATCATGAAGCAAAGAAGCGGAGCGGTGTCGATAACACCATCAGCGAAGTTCTTTGTGATGATACGGGCAGTTTCATTGAAGCTGGTGAGTTTGCCTGTAATGATCAGAGCAAATAAAGCGGTGATCAGGAAGGCGAAACAGATCGGCAGATTGAAGACGATAACTTCAATAACCGGAAGGATCGGACAGATCAAAGCGATCGTCGGAACACTCTTTGTTTCTGGAACGGCATCATTCGGAGCAGCCCAGGCAGATACTTTCTTGTTTCCTCTTGAGGTGATAACGATATAGACGATCGTAACAAGAAGCTGAACAATCAGAGCAGTGACACCATACTTGACATAAATGCCATTGAATAAGTAGTCAGCTCCATCTGCATAATATGCCTGATACTGAGCAAACGGCAAAGCATTCATATAAAGGCCTGCACCGATAGCCAGCATGAAGGAAGTCAGAGCAACTCTCTTGTTGATGCCAAGATTCAATACGATCGGCAAGACGATGACACCCATGGCAATGACGGCTCCCGTACCGAACATGGATGTAAAGATCGCTGCAACAACGATTGTCAACAGAACGGTTGTAACAACAGGTCTGTCGCCACCCAACTCAACGGTTTTCTTGATAAGAGCCTGTGCGATACCCGTTTCCAGCATGATTCTTCCGAAGAAGGCACCAAAGAAGAACAGGATCGTGTTGGCACCGTTGTTGGTGAAAGCGGTCTGGAATACATCGTTGATGATCCCCATAATCGTCAGGTTGCCGGCAGTAGGATTGGCAGCCAGGAAGTCAGGACTTGATGTATAGTGACCGATGATAGCCAGCAGTGACCACAGAGTCGCCATGATAATGACGCCAAGTGCCATGTTGCCGCCACGTACAGCATAGATAACCAGGCCGAAGAACGTGATCAGCAGCAGTATACCGATAAATACTTGCATGTTAAACCTCCTTTACCCCTTTAATGATTCATTATATTCGTCAACATGCTTTTGACATTCGCGGAAATAGCGGGCAAGGATCTCATCCTCATTGCCCAAGTTGACCATTTTGAAACCACGCTGTATAACGCCTGGTACGGATTCGGGATATTCCGCATAAGCGCAGCACCAGCCGGTCTTGTCAATGATCTTCTTAATTGCCGCATTATTCAGCTCCACGATCTCCGGATCTTCTGCATGGCCGGGATGACCATAGGCACTGGCCAGATCCCACATTCCGGTATGGACGACATCGATCTGATCCAGAGCGCAGATATTATCGAGATCTTCAATAGCAGATGGTCTTTCGACATCTACCATGATGATGGAGTTGCGGTTGTTCCAACGGAAATAATCTTCCTTGCTCATACCGTGCATTCCATATGCTGCGGCACGGGAATTAAAACAGACTCCTCTTTTTCCACCAGGTTCACCATTAGGCAGCGCAAACTTGACGCCATCAATGACCTGCTGACAGGCTTTAGAGTCCTTGATCATGGTTACAAACACGCCGCTGATACCCGTATCCATCAGATGAGCCAGACGATTGCTGTCATCGATCGTGGTACGAAGAATAGCTGCTTTTCCCAGTGAAGTGATCGCCCTTGCTGTGTTGGTGATCTGTTCTGTCGTGAATGAACTGTGTTCATCGTCGATAACGATCATGTCGACGCCTGCGTAAGCGATAGCCTCAGCCGTCTTCGGGTCAGTAGACTGTAAAAAGACGAGACTGACTGCTTCACCGTTTCTGAGTTTTTGCTTAACTCTGCTTTCCGGTAACATAATTTCCTCCTTTTAATTGAATGATTTCGTATCTCGGAATTGTTATTTCATTTTCATCATAATATCTTTTTCTCAAAAAAACAACACCATTTCATTAAAAATCGTGTTTTTTGCAGATTTTAAACCATTTTTGTATTGTTTATAGGAAAATTTCGATGCTATAATGAAATTAATCAATTTCGTATCGCGGAATTCTATTTCCTAAAAACAAAAAAGGAGGAAAAATGTCAGATCAATATAATGTAGCTCAACAGATCTATGCCAAACATGGTGTAGATACAGAAAAAGTATTAGACACCCTTCAGAACATTCCTATCAGCCTACACTGCTGGCAATTAGATGACCTTTCCGGATTTGAAGCTCCGGAAAGAGGACTGTCAGGCGGAATTGCTGCAACCGGTTCCGCTGCTGGAAAACCGAATTCAAAAGAAGAATATATGGAGAATCTCGATCTGGCCCTGTCGCTGATACCGGGAAAAAAGAAGCTGGCTTTGCATGCGATCTATTTAAATAATGAAGAAGGTTTCGTTGACCGTGATCAGATCGAACCGAAACATTTCACTTTCTGGGTCGATTATGCAAAAAAGAATAACATCACTTTGGATTTCAATCCGACTTATTTTTCTCATGAAAAAGCAGCTGATGACCTGACTTTATCTCATCCTGATAAAGCGATCCGTGATTTCTGGACCGAACATGGAAAAAGATGCAGGAAGATCGGCGAATATTTCGGAAAAGAACTCGGAGAAGTCTGCATTACGAACCACTGGATCCCTGATGGAAGTAAAGATTACCGGGTCGATAAGCTTGGCCCAAGAAAGCTGCTCATCGATTCACTGGATAAGATCTTTGAAGAAAAGATCGATCCGAAATACAACATCGATTCCCTTGAAAGCAAACTGTTCGGTCTAGGGCTTGAAAGCTATACGGTAGGATCTCATGAATTCTATTCAAATTATTCTGCCATCAGAAACAACTCCATAATCTGTATGGATATGGGCCACTACCATCCGACCGAAGTAGTTTCACAGAAGCTTTCCTCGTATCTTGTCTTTGGAAAAGAAGTGATGCTGCATGTATCAAGACCTGTACGCTGGGATTCCGACCACGTAGTCATATTCGATGACGAGCTGAAAGAAGTCATGCTGGAAATCAAGAGAGCGAACGCATTCGACAAAGTGCATATCGGTTCAGATTACTTCGATGCTTCGATCAACCGTGTAGCTGCAACAGTTATCGGTGCCAGAGCGATCAAGAAAGCTATCCTCTATGCTTTGCTTGAACCTACGGATGAATTGAAAAAGATCGAGGAAAGCGGCAATTTCACAAGACGTCTGGAAACAGTCGAAGAAATCAAAATGCTTCCGTTTGGTCTGGTATGGGAAGAATTCTGCAGAAGAAACGATACACCTTGTGATAATTGGCTGGAAAAAGCGGGGGTATAGATATGTCGGCTTTAAAAAATACCTGGTATTTCCCGGATATGTTCTACCCTGCCAGTACAGAACTTAACGGTTATGTATCTCATGAAGCCATCTGTGTTCTGAACCCCTCAAACCAGGATGCTTCATTGAAACTTACACTGTTTTATGAAAACAGTGAACCAATCGAAGATCTATGTTTTGTATGCAAAGCCAGAACAACAAACCATATCCGTCTTGATCAGGTCAAAGACAGAAACGGAGATCCGATTCAAAAAGAAGTCGGCTATGCCGGGATGCTGGAATCGGATGTTCCGGTCGTCGCACAATACACGAGAGTAGATACTTCTCAAGGCAATTTGGCGTTGATGACAACGCTGGGGGTAGGAGAATGAAACATGACATCTTATTAAAAGGAACCGATCTTAAGGTAAGCCCATTTGCATTCGGTACAGTCAATGCCGGTCTGGATTATGATGGCAAAGATGCAGATGATCTGCTGAATTACTTCGTTGATAACGGCGGAAATCTGATCGATACCGCCAGAGTTTACTACGATTGGGCACCAGGCGAGATAGGCAGAAGCGAAAGAGTCATCGGTGACTGGCTGAGAAGATGCGGCAGAAGAGATGAGATCGTTCTCATGACAAAAGGCGGACATCCGGATAAGGATAGTATGGATGTCAGCAGAATGTCACAGGCTGATATGGAATATGATATCAATCTGAGCCTGAACAAACTGGGCATCGATACGATAGACATTTACTTTTATCATCGTGATGATAAGAACCAGAGCGTTGCCGAACTTATCGAAAGAATGGAAGGTTTCAGAAAAAAAGGCATGATCCGCTATTACGGTTGTTCCAACTGGACAACAGAGCGTATGAAAGAAGCTGACGAATACGCAAAACAGCACGGATATTCGGGTTTTATCGCCAATCAGAACCTTTATAATGCCGGAGCAAAATACATGAAACCCTTCCCTGATAAAACAATGGTGACGGTTGATGCCGAAGCTTTGGATTTCTATCGCAACTCCAACAACACACCGATGCCTTATTTCGGCCTGTGTAGCGGTTTCTTCCACAACCTTAAAAACAAAGGTGAAGAAGCGGTAAAGGAAAGTCCATATTACACGCCGAAAAATCTGGAAGTAGCTAAGAAGATCAATGATCTTTGCGAAAAATACAACTGCACGATCACTCAGGTCCTATTGGCTTTCTATTACTATCAGGATTTCCCGATCATTCCTCTGGTGGGAACGGTCACGATACCGCAGCTGGAAGAAGCTCTTGGCAGTACAAATATCGAATTCTGCAAAGAAGATTTTAATTTCTAGAGAGGACATAAATAATGAAAACTTATGAGGCACAGGCAGGCGGAAGAGTGATCGTAATCCGTCTCAACAAAGGAGATTTGCTTCTGGAATCTGTTAAAGAAGCAATCGCCCAGCACGAGATCACTGATGGCGCTCTTGTCTGCGGATACGGAACATTAGACAACTGTACCCTGCATATGATCAATACCAATGATGTTTTTCCTGCACAGGAAGATTTCATTCATTGGGATAACTACCCACTGGAGCTGGTCTCTATGACCGGTATCATAGCCGATGGAATTCCGCATATCCATGCGGTCATTTCCGACAAGGGCAAAGCTACAGGCGGCCACCTGGAAAACGGGTGCACAGTCGTATATCTTGCGGAGATCGTCATTTACGAACACGCAAACATGAAACTTACCAGGAAGCCGACCGATTGGGGGCCTCTAGCTCTGGAGAACAAGGAATGATCACTGTAAAAAATCTTCCTGATATAAGTGAAGATTTGCAGAAAAGGATAAAACTTGCTCTGGATTTTATCGAAAATACAGATCTTGAATCAGAAGATGACGGTACTTATGAGATCAATGGCAAACATGTCTATGCGATGCTGCAGTCATTTGATGTTAAAGAAAAGATCGATGTTCCCTTTGAAACGCATAAGAAATATCTGGATATTCAATACGTTATAAAAGGCGTATTAAAACTGCACATTACCGACAGGACCGGTCTTACACCGACGAGTGGGTATGATCCATTGAATGATGTGATTTTCTATCAGGAATCCCCCTCATACACCACTCTTCGCTTGTATCCCGGTGAGCTTGCGATCTTATTTCCTGATGACGGGCACCGCATGATCTGCGATCCCAACAAAGGAGATATCACAAAGATCAGAAAATGTGTCGTAAAAGTTGAAGTGGAGGATCTCTGATGTTTGTATATCATATCAAAGACAGATCAGATTACACCTCGATCAAAGCAAAACTGAAAAGAGCTTTTGAATTTATAGAGTCAAATGATCTTTCAAATGAAGAACCAGGAAGAATTGAGATCGACGGCGATGAGATCTTTGCCAACATTCAGCATTACAATACCAGAAATGAAGATCTTATCAATTACGAAAGCCACGACCGTTATATTGATGTTCAATATATGATCGAAGGCTCAGAAAAGATCAAAGTCATCGGCAGAGATAAGATCGGCCCTGTCAATATTCCCTATAACAGCGAAAATGACATAACTTTCTATAACGATCCTCAGAAACAGGGCACTGAACTTCACATGGAAAAAGGTGAAGTAGCGGTATTTTTCCCTCAGGATTGTCATAAAACGCAATGTTCATTAGTCGAAAACAAACCCGTTAACAACAAAAAAGTGATCGTTAAAGTTAAGATCTAGGAGGAATTATGCAAACAATGAAACTCGACCATTTATGTGTAAGAGTCAGAGATTACGAAGTCTCCAAAAAATTCTACACTGAGGTCTTGAATGCAAAAGTTTATACTGAATGGCAGCATTGGAAAGGATTTACGGCCTGTTTCCTTACTTTAAACGGCGGGGGAACGATCGAAATGTTAGGAAGCGGAAAAGATGAATTGAGAAGTGATTTTGAAGAAGTTTCGGGTTCTTATATTCATATCGCCATTGAAGTTGAGAATGTTGAAGAAGCCGTTGAAAAAGCTATATCTTTAGGCGCAAAACCAAAGGGTGAAATAAAAGACAACGAGATACCATATCCTATCCATATCGGAGCAGTATATGGTCCCAGCGGCGAAATCATCGAATTTCTGAAATACAAAAACTGACCAAATCTATTAATTGAAAACACATTATAATACGCTGACATCAACATCGATTTCGTTCAAGGACGAAAGATGATACAGCGGTATACCACTGTTTATAAGGCAGACCATATTGAGGTCTGCCGTTTTTTCAAATTTGATTCAGAACAAAAAGACAGCCACCCTCTTAATTTCATATCTATCGTCACCTACGATCACAACCAGAAATGGGGAAATGAAGACATAAGACTGCTGATCCTGTTTGGAATAGCCTACAGCGAAAGAAAAGACTTCCGCTTTGTCTTCAACCACATCGTAAACATCCTAAGCAGCGAAGCAAACATCAACGCCCTCATCCGCTGTCGATCATATGAAGATTTATCTGAAACGATACAGGCTATCATTTCGGGTACGGAGAAATTGGTCTGATTTTCTTGCTTTATAGTTTTTTTCCTCGTGCAAACGTGGTTTGACTTTCAGCAATGACAGCCATACCGTTTTTCTCATAAAAATGGTTTGCTGCTTCTTTGTTTTTTCCTACCAGCAGCATGACCCCTTTAGCACCTTCGTTCCTCAGATGTTTCAATTGTTCATCAAGCAATCTGGAACCTATTCCTTTATGCTGATTTCCCGGTTTGACATCGATATGGAAATGTGCGGGATATTCATCTTTGAATCTTTCGTAAGCATGTATTTCGGATAAGAAACGCTGTTTGAAGCCAAGTTCTTCCGCTTTTTCCAGATAATCGTTTTCTATCATGGATAGAAAAGATTCATAATTTCTGGAACCAAGAATGTAACCAAGTACTTCATCCGTTTCGCTTTCGTATGCAACAAAACAGTTTTCTTTTTCCATTTTCATGTAATAGCCGGCATAAAGATAAAGACAGAATTCTTTTTCTTTCGGTGGTTTATTGGGATTGGATGAATTGAGCTGATTGATTAAAAAAATTGATTCAAGATCTTTGTCTTGAGCGTTCCTTATTAATATCATGGCTGGTCTCCTATCATGTTCATTCCCGATTTGATGTTATACAGTTCCTGTGCCAGCAGTTCCAGTATGAACATGCATGGTATCTGTGAATTGAGATCCGCATTATTGCGGGTGAGTTTGGTCAGCGAATAAGGTATGACAACATCGGCGATCCCCGCCAATTTGGAATAGTTGTTGGCGGTAATAGCGATCAGGGAACAGCGCGCCAGATTCATACCCTTAACATAGTGCAACACATCTCTTGTATCTCCGGAAATAGACAAAGCGACGACACATATTTCCTTATACATATTATCGGAAACAAACTGTGCTCCGACTGTATAATCTTCGATCGCTTCGATGCGGAACGAATATGGTACAACATAGGAAAAATATCTTGCCCCATAACTGGCGGCAATATCCGATGATCCCAATCCGGCGAAAATGACCATGGATTTTGATGCGAGAAGCTGTGCTGCTTTTTTGACTGCGTTATTAAAAGGCTCTGTGTTGGTTTGGTTATAAAGAAGTTCCAGTGTTTCTCTGACGTCGTTTCTGAAATGAAGCGACCCCTGCTTTCTATCATCCGAAAGACTTTGTTTCAGTTTGAATTTGAATTCCGAAAACCCGGAACAGTCCAGTTTTTTACATAAACGTAAAACACTGGCGGTAGAAGAATAGGTCTTTTTTGCCAGTTCCTGAATGCTCATATAGCTGACGTCATTCGCATTGGAAACGGCATAATTATAGATCTTGAGTTCTACACCGGAAAGATCGGGAAGATTATCAAATAATGCCATGATATGTTATACCTCTTTGTCATAATTATAACATAATAGTTACAAATAACATTTCATGGTCACTCCTGCCTCTTTGTTTTTGAAATATTGAAATAACAATGCTTTGGAACAAAAATGAAATCAGAAGAGAGATCAATAATTATATTCGTTTGTTTAAAGTGTTTTTTCTGTTTTCTTGTTTTGTGCAAATCATTATTTTGAAAGGGGTAAAGCAATATGAAAAAATGGTTTGAAGAAAAGTTTATTCCTGTTGCAACCAGAATCGCAAATTCAAGGATTCTGTGTGCGCTTCGTGACGGTATCGTTATGGCGATGCCACTAATGATCATCGGATCCTTATTCATTATCATTTCTGATTTCCCGTCAGATGCTTATCAGTCATTTATGGCCGGTATGTTTGGCGAAGGGTGGGGCGATAAACTTGTATGGAGTACGGTTTTTCCTGCAACGATGTCGATCATCTCGCTTATTGCTTCATTTGGTGTTGCAAAGTCGCTGGTTGAAAGTTATGGATATAAAGGCGATCCGGCAGGAGTGATGGCGATTGCCGCATACCTGATCGTTACGACCTTTGATTCCGATATGTGGGGCTGGAATGCGGACTATCTTGGAACAAGCTATCTGTTTTCAGCCTTGGTAATTTCTCTTCTTGCGGGATATGTCTACAAGTTTGTTCTTGACCGAGATCTTGTGATCAAGCTTCCGGAAAGCGTACCGCCAGCAATATCCGGTTCATTTACGGCACTGATACCCGGTCTGATCATTGTTGTTCTCGCTTTAATCGTGAAATTCATTTTTGCAAAGACGCCATATGGTGATTTTTCCACAGCGATTTTGACAGTTGTAGGTACACCGCTGACAAAAGCCGGCACATCTTTAGGCGGAGTCATTGCAACAACGCTGGTAGAACAGATCCTTTGGAGCTTTGGTATCCATGGTTCAAATGTCGTATCTTCAATCATGGGTCCAATCTGGTCCAATGCTCAGATGGCAAACTTATCGGCATATCAGGCCGGACAGGCGATCCCTTATGCCGTTACTACATCGTTTGTAGAAAACTTCCTGTGGATCGGTGGTTCGGGAGCTACGCTTCCGCTTGTTATCTGGCTCTGTGTTTTTGCTAAAAGCAAGATTGGAAAACAAGTCGGAAGATTATCTCTTGCTCCCGGAATCTTCAACATTAACGAGCCGGTCGTCTTTGGTATGCCTGTTGTTTTAAATCCGTTCTTGATGATCCCATATATTTGTGCTCCGTTGGTCATTGCCATATTTACCTATATTACAATGTCCATGAATATCTTCCCGAAACCCTGTGGCATTTCGATCAACTGGACGATTCCTTATTTCCTCTGCGGCTATCTGACTACCGGTGGAAAGATTGGCGGTTTTATACTTCAAGTGATCAATTTCTTTATCGCTTTTGTCATCTGGTGGCCGTTTGTAAGGGCTTGGGATAAGGAACAGTTAAAGAAAGAAAACGGTGAAGAGTAACTGTTAATCAAAATGACAAAGTCATGCTTGATCAGATCTTAAGTAACATGAAAATCAGAAGGATGATCTCTATTGTGGTCGATATGCTTATAGCGATCATCCTTACAGAGTTATTCTGTTTTTTCTCAGGAAACAAAGATATTAAAGCGGTTTTTGATATATTGCACCAGACAGAAGGAATGGGCGATCAATCGACAGCTTTCAATGAAGCATATTCTCTTTTCTATATGCAATTCATGATCCTTTATCAGACATTTCTGAAGATTCTAATCTCTTATAAAGGTGCTTTGATGATGCTCTTTAAGGGAAAAACTATTGGCCTGCATATTTGCGCTCTGGCTTTGGTAAGCAGGAAGCAGGAAGAATATTATTTAACCTGTCTTCGTTATCTTGCTGACGCATTATTAACGGCCTTGAGTATCTTCGTCTTTAACAGTATGCCGTATATCATCTCCCTTTTCTTTGTTTTTTCTGACGAAAACTGTTGCACTTTGATCGAGAAAATTTGTGCGCTTAAGTTGACAGAAAGCAGGTGATTATTTATGCATGAATTTGGTATCAGCGTTTTTCCGGATCTTACAGATAAAACAAAAACAGAAGAATATATCTGTAAAGCTGCAGAGTCAGGATTTACAAAGATGTTTACTTCTATGATATTGGCTGATCAGCACTTCGATGGTGCCGCAAATCCTGATGATCCGATTTTCTGGCAGACAATTGCGTTTGCAGCAAAGAAGGATCTGAAAGTATATTGCGATTTTAATGATAACGTCATTGCTTATTTTGGTTCTTTGGATAATACGCTTAATTATCTGCATGATGCCGGAGTCTATGGAATAAGGATCGACGGCGGATTAAAAGCCGATGAACTCGCATATATTACAAAACATCCATCTGACCTGATCCTGCAGATCAATGCTTCCGATATCCGCATCGATCTTCCTGCATATAAAAATAAATATCTGGAAGCAATCAAGACGATTAATGAAAACGGGGATCTTCGCAAAGTTGAAGCTTGCTTCAACTATTATCCCCGCCAGGACACGGGCATTTCTATAAAAACGATTGAAGAGACGTGTTCATTTTTAAAAGAATATGGAATAAAAGTCTCAGCTTTTATATCTTCAACAAAAGCCTATTCCTTTCTACATAAAGAAAGCCACGGTGTCATGAGCGTTGAATCTCTGCGTTATATAAGACCATACGTTGCTTCTAAGATATTGTTATGTTCCGGTATTGAAGACATTTTCTTTGGCGATACATTGGTCCCGGACGATGAACTTAACGAATTGAGAGACTCATGCATAAATGAACCTGTGCAAATTCTGTTTCGATATCGGCATAATGTTCCTGTCTCTTTAAAAGAGATATTACGCAAGGAAATCATTCAGTACAACCGATTTGATGAACCGGATTATTTGATTCGATGCTGTAAATATAGGGGAATCAAAAGTAAACCGTTCAACATCGAAAAAAGACCTTTTGGCAGCGTTACGATCGACAATGAACTAAGTGCCCAATATGAAGGAGAGATACAAATCATATTGAAAGATCTTGACTCATTTAACTGTGCAAACGTGATAGGTGATGTGGATGACGATTATAGGCTCTTGTTGAAATACATAAAAAAAGGAAATATACCTTTCGTTCTGAAAGGGGTGGAATAGATGCTTGTAGTAAAAAGCCCGATGCTGACGGAAAAAGTGAAACAGGTCTTGGATGGTTATCAGGATAACGATATAAAGATTTGTTTTGTAAAACAGGAAGGAATGTCCCTATATTTCGAAATTGAAGGTATCAGAGGCTATGAGGCCATTGCATTGACAAAAAAGATCATTCGCAGCCACGACTGGGGTAATTCTATCTATTTTGGAGTTTCAATTGAAAACTAATAGCTGTTATAACTATTGAGCCTCAGTTTGATCTCCTGCAATTATCAAAATATCCAGTTATAAGCGCCTACTACTTCAACGATCTTCCTTCTATTCTCACTTGCTTTCAGATCTAACTTATCTGATACAGTCAGTATGATTTTCTCTAAACCATCACTAGGACCTAAATTGAGTTTATACTCAGAAACCATATACCAACCTGAAGCAATCATTTCATTAATTAGCTCATCACATATGTCAAAACAGTTATTCCTCTGTTTACAGAATCAATGATTGCCCTAAACCAAAAGATCTTGTAAGACTCTGACATTTTATCAAAGATCCTTCCAAGCCTTCTGATATCGATGCTGTTGCTTTCAGGAAGTTTATTTATCATAACTGGTTTCTATTATTTTCTTAATATGCTCTCTTAAGGGCTTATCTTCACAATAAACGTAGCAACCTTTTTGCCCTCTGGTAAGCAATGTTTTGTATGTGTTCTTAATCAATCTTTCAGCGGTTATTTCATCAGAACTACTAATTCCTGATGATTTATCATCAGTTGAGATCTTTGTTTTGTCGGTAATAACTCTACCAGAATCTTCATCAAAACGAAGATCTTTTCCAATAATGACACCAACATAATCAAATTCTAATCCTTGTGCAGTATGTATACACCCAACTTCTTCAAATGATTTTGGATTGATAGCCCAGATATCATCACCATCCAGATTCCACCTGGCTTTAAAATCATTTTCTAGGAAGATATCGAATTCTCCTCTGTTATTCTTAACATTCCAGTCATAACAATAACCAGCAACCATTCTGGCTTTATTGTTAATCTTATTTTTCTCTCTTAAAACATTTCTGAATTCGTTTGGATCATCAAACACCTTAAAATCAAAATTCAATTCGTTAAAATCAATCGAGACTGTTTCCCCAATCTGCAGAATGTCATCAATTAACTGTAAATATTGATCAGAACCATTGCATCTGAATTGAGATGTTAGTTGGCTCTTCTTTCATAAAAGTGGGTTAATCTGAGGATACCCGCTTTTGTTTTGCTTGGTATTTATCGTGTTTTTCTTCATCCGGTATCCTGTTTCTGTTTCGTTTTATTATGAAGCGGTATTTATTTCGGATTTTATAGCTCTGTTAGGAAGCGGTATCTCGATATTTGAACAGCACAGATAGATCATGTCAAACATGTTGTCAAGATTCCTGAAACCGTAGGCTCTTCTGATGATCAGCTTGATCTTGTTGTTGACAGCTTCGATCCTGGCGTTGGACAAGCCGTATTCAATGGTGTTGAGGATGTGGCCTTTGTGTCTTCTGATCTTTCTGGATAATTCGACAAAGGGTTTGATCTTTGAATGCGACGCTTTCCACAGCCATTTCTTAAGCAGCTGATCAGCTGATGATACATCCTTAAGGTGAAGTATCAGCCTCAGATCTTCCTTAAGCCTGTAGGCTCTGAATAAGCGTGGTTCACTTTCGGCGATCATCTGCAGTTTTGTTTCCTGATACGCGGTGAGATTCTCAGGATTCTTGCCTAGTGCGTATCTTGAATTCTTGATCGCTTTGGCGTATTCCTTCTTTTCCTTGGTCCGTGCTCTTTCTTTGTCATCTTTGGCAGGTCTTCCCCTGGAATACGTCTTTTTATCTTTCTTAACTTCATCGTTGGCTTTATGCCAGGCTTCAGCTCTGACTTCATCCAAAGCCTCTTGCGCCCAGCCCACAGTATGATAGGCGTCTGTGCACCTTGTAACTGAAGGCACATATTCATCGATACACTCATCGATCCATCTGGCACCATCACCCGATATTGCCTTGATGGAGGCTTTCTGTTCATCGGACAGGCTTTCAAAGAAGGTTTTCAGCACCTGTTTACCATGATCCTTATGCAGCCAGACAACCTCGCCCGTGTCGTGATTGACAATGACAGTGATGTACTTATGACCGGACTTGTAGCTTGTCTCATCAATGCCGATATTGACAAGATTGTCCAATCTTCTTCTCAGATCGGGATCAAGATCTTTCCTGGCTCTGGAGATGCATCTGCCGATCGTTGACCAGGATATCCTCATATACTCTGATACAAAGGACTTGGATACATTCCTGGCAAAAAAGGCAACCGTCAGATCAAAGTCCTTGGTAAATTTCGATCCTTCATAGGCAAAGGGAACAGCTTCACATAATATGCCGTGTTTCTTACATTCGATCCTGTGAGCTTCCATCTCTATTTCGGAAACGATCCCTCCCAGATCGAGGTGTCTCCATACTCTCTTGTAGTCGGGAGAATCATAGCTCATACATTTCTTATGGCAGAAAGGACATCTGTTTTTCTCGGACTTGCGCAGATCAACGCTGATCTTCAGATGATCCTGTCCCTTGTGATCTTTGTATAATTCGCAATTGCAGATCTTTATCTTATTGACATTGAATATCTTTTTCAATACTTTATTAGTTGAGGGCATATGTATACTTTCTCCTTATCGGTTTGGTCACTGATAAGTTTAAAGTATCGTGTCCTCTTTTCTATAGGAAAGATAAATATCTCAGTCAGAATGTACCCACTTTGATGTTAGAAGAATCTGTTAGTTTTGTATAATCTCCCATAATAACAGAGCTATTATATTCAGCTGCATATTTCTTGATCTCGTTGACTGAACCAATATCTTTTGTAGTAATTCTCTGATCCTCGTCGATAAGAAAAACGGTAAACAGCGATGCATTAATACATTCCGCAACCTGATTCTTTCCGTTCCAGTCTCGATACATCTTTTTTACCAATCTGTGAGCTTCATCTACGATCAGACAATCATAAAAATTTGAAGGACAGTTAGACAATCCGAAAGGAGATCTGAATAATGTTTTGATATTAATCTGTTTTTTTAAATCGGATTTTGATAGCAAGTTCAAATATGCATTTCTCGGCGCGTTGTTCTTAGTACAATAAGCCGCATTATAACCCTTCACCGTAAAATCTTTTAATAAATTTGGTCCTCGTAAATCTTTTGTGTATAGTGATCAGCTGTAATTGTCATTCTTATGGCTTCTGTCTATGATTCTTAAGAAGAAATATTCATCATCGGGATAGCCATATCCCAAACGACGTTCCGTTTTTATCATATTGTTGATTCCTTCAAGCTTACTGGTAGAAATGTGATATTTGGAGTAGGCAACAATACCATCGATATGATTCTCCAATAGCCTGGCAAACCATAGGAAGTGTTTATTGTCTGTCCCCTTGCAGGTATCGAGTATTTCATTAAGTTTATCCCTGGCATCTTTTTCAAAGATGGAGGAAAACATATCGTTGAGCTGTTCCTTGACAAGATCGATGGTGAATAAGAGCTGATTGGAAGAGATCAGTTCTCTGTACTTTTCTTCCATATTGCCTGAAGCTCTCTGTTCCGGTTTATTGAACAATGCGGATTCCTTAGAGACAAGCTTTCCGTTTTGTACATCCTCATCGTGCCTTTGCCTTGTTTTCTTAGAAGCGATCAGGATGTATTTGGAATTCTTGAGTGAGGAAGCGGCTTCTTCATTTC
>JAFRJA010000101.1 GCA_017432545.1 Erysipelotrichaceae bacterium | reverse complement strand
CATTTATCGCACATTGGTTTTACAGATGGTCTTACTTTCATGTTTTCCCTCCTAGACTATTTATGTCTAAATGTTATGCGCCCACGTGTTAGATCATAAGGTGAAATTTCAACTGTCACTTTATCCCCTGGTAAAATGCGAATGTAGTGCATGCGGATTTTACCAGAAACGTGAGCCAGTATTTCGTGACCGTTCTCAAGTTTCACCTTGAATTGTGCATTCGGTAAGGTATCTACTACCAGACCTTCGATTTCAATGACGTCCTGTTTTGCCAAATATTAATCCTCCTGAGTAAGTATCTCATAACCGTTATCGGTTATCGCAACAGTGTGTTCATAGTGTGCAGCCCATGAATGATCATAGCTCTTCACACCCCAGCCATCAGGCAAAGTATAGCACTTTTCACTGCCCATGAATACCATCGGTTCGACCGCGATACACATGCCTTTTTTAAGCAGTTCCATGGTACCTGGTTTACCGACATTTGGTACATAGGGATCTTCATGAACACTTCTGCCGATGCCATGTCCCGTATAATCAGCCGGCACACCATAGCCAAACGATTTCACATAAGTTTCAATAGCGTTTGATATGTCACCGACATGATTGCCCGGTTTGACCTGTTCCAGACCTTTATAAAGTGATTCTTCGGTTACTTCCATCAGTTTCAAAACTTCAGGAGCGACATTGCCTACGGCATATGTCCAGCCGGAATCGCCATGGTAGCCTTTATAGCAGGCCCCGACATCAACGGTAATAATGTCACCGTCTTTCAAGATGGTATGATCAGGGATACCATGTACAAGCATGTCATTTACTGATGTGCATACAGCACATGGAAATCCCTGATAGTTTTTGAAGGACGGTGTTGCACCGTTCTGACGGATCACTTCTTCAGCGATCCTGTTAATTTCAAGCGTAGATATACCCGGTTTAATTACCTCTTTCATCTTCTTATGAACTCTGGCGACGATAGCGCCGGCCTCTCTCATAAGTTCGATTTCCCGAGGTGATTTGATTGAAATCATCAGCACAACCCTTCTAATATGGATTTAACATCAGCGAATACTTCTTCGATCGCTCTGGAAGCATCCACCTGTTTGACGAGATCCATAGCCTCGTAATACTCAATAACCGGTTGAGTATTTTTATGATATTCCCCAAGTCTGACTTTCAGACTATCGAGGTTATCATCTTTTCGCTGGATGAGATCAGCACCGCACTTATCACATTTTCCCTCTTCTTTTGGCGGGAAGAAATAAATGTTGTAGATCTCACCGCAGTTAGGACATAATCTTCTACCTGTAATACGTTTAATCAGTTCTTCATCTGCTATGTCAAGATTGATGACACAGTCGATCTTTTTACCCAGTTCATTCAAGATCGCATCAAGATCTACCGCCTGAGCTCCTGTACGTGGGTAACCATCGAACAGGAAGCCGTTGTCGATATCATCCTGTGATAATCTTTCGACGATGATGTCATGGATGACCTCATCCGGAACCAGCTCTCCCTTGTTCATGTATTCCTGAGCTTTTAGGCCGACAGGCGTACCGTTTTTGACGGCTGCCCTGAGCATATCGCCCGTTGATACATGGACTAACGGGAAGTTTTTAAGAATCAGTTCAGACATTGTGCCTTTGCCGGCACCGGGAGCACCGATTATAAGAAGATTCATTTTTTACCTACTTTCCTACAAAACTCTTGTATTGTTTTGAAGTCATCTGAGACTTCATCTGTTTGATCGTATCCATTGCAACACCGACGACGATGATGATACCTGTACCACCGACGGCCGCTCTTTGCGGTAAGCCCGTAAGATTGGATGTTACATATGGCAGAATCGCAATGAATGTAAGTAAGAGAGCACCGAGAACTGTGATCCTGTTAAGAACTTTGGATACATAGTTTCTGGTCTCTGTACCAGGTCTGACACCTGGGATATACTGACCATTCTTCGCCAAGTCATCAGCCATCTTCTGCGGGTCGATGGTGAGATTGGTATAGAAGAAGGTGAACAGTATGATCAATACTGCATAGAAGCAAAGGAACCATGGACTTGTGAAGTCACAGATCTTTACTAACCATGCATAGGCATCCTGGTTGACCCAGGAAGCGATGATCTGCGGACCCTGGATCAGTGCCGAAGCAAAGATGACCGGGATGACAGATGCGGAGTTTATCTTCAGAGGCAGATGATTGAGATCGCCCTTGGTCTTGTTCAAAGCTCTTGAAGAAGACTGCTGGATCGGGATCCTTCTTTCCGCCATCTGCATCAGGACGACCAGGATGATGATCGCGATATACATAACGCAATACGCGATAAATCCGCCGACACCAAGGGTTGATGTCGAATCAGGGCCTAAGAAGAAATCATAGACCAGTCTGAAGGTCGTTGGCATATCCGCAACGATACCGGCAAAGATGATCATTGATGTACCATTGCCGATACCTTTGGACGTGATCTGATCAGCCAGCCACAGCAAGAACATCGTGCCGGCTGTAAAGATTATCGAGATATACAGGTAGGACGTAAAGCCCGGATTCTTGACGAATCCATATCCTGCATAGGCCTTGTCAAGATACTGGACAATGAAGTATCCCTGGACAAGAGCCATCACCACTCCGAGGTAACGGGTGATGCGGTCCATCTGCTGTCTGCCCTTTTTGCCTGACTTGGCCATTTCGGCTAAAGCCGGGATGATATCCATGGCTAGCAGTTCAATTATGATGCTGGCAGTGATATAAGGACCGACACCGAGTGAGAAGATCGACATCTGTTCGATGGATCCACCACCTAAGATCGACATCATCGTCAGTAAGGAGTTGGCACTGAGTTTAATAACTGTTGTATCAACACCTGGCGCCGGGATTGAAGAACCCAGACGGAAGATGAATAAGATAAACAGCGTAAAGAAGATTTTTTTACGGATATCCTTATGTTTGAAGAAATCGATGAATATCTTAAACATTAGATCACCTCTACTTTGCCGCCTGCCTTTTCAATAGCTGCCTGAGCAGACTTGGAAATCTTATTGCAGGTAACATTTACCTTCTTCTCGAGTTTCCCATTGCCCAGAACCTTAATACCATCAAGCTGTTTCTTAACGATACCAGCCTGCTTGAGAAGTTCAGGAGTCACAGTAGTTCCGTCTTCAAATCTGTTGAGATCACTCAGATTTACAACTGCATATTCAACACGGTTGAAGTTTGTGAAGCCTCTTTTAGGCATTGATTTGAAGAATGGGGTCTGACCACCTTCGAAACCGATCGCAACACCACCGCCGCTTCTCGCGTTCTGGCCCTTATGACCTTTACCGGCAGTCTTGCCCTGTCCTGAGCCCTGGCCACGGCCAAGTCTCTTGGTAGTGTGTCTGGCACCCTCATTGTATTTCATTTCATGTAAGTTCATCACACACCTCCTAACGTACTTCTTCTACCTTCATGCCACGTAACTTGGCAACGCCATTGACTGTCTTTAATTCAGTTAAGGCCTGCATCGTCGCATGGACCTGGTTGATCGGCGTACGTGATCCGACACACTTGCTGATGACATCAGTAGCACCAGCCAGCTCTAAGATCGCACGTACGACACCGCCGGCAACGATACCGGTACCAGGAGCAGCCGGTCTTAAGACGACTTCACCGGCGCCGAATCTGCCTACAGTTGCGTGCGGAATAGTTCTGTAACCGTCAACTAACGCAATGCGCTTGACGTTCTTCTTGGCTTGTTCTTCAGCCTTTCTGATCGCATCCGGTACTTCATTAGCTTTTCCTAAAGCGTAACCGACACGACCCTTCTTATCACCGACTACCACGATAGCCGCAAATCTCATCTTACGACCACCCTTGACAGTCTTGGAAATACGGTTTATCTGGACCACGCGGGATTCAAATTCCTTGACTTCCTTTGTGAACCTTCTTGGTTTTCTGTTTTCTCTTCTGTTGTCTTTGTTAGTATTTTCCATTGATTAACACTCCTTAGAACTGAAGGCCTGCTTCTCTGGCAGCTTCTGCTAAAGCCTGAACTCTGCCATGGTATAAATAACCACCACGGTCGAAGCAGACATTTTCGATTCCTTTTTCCTTAGCTCTTTCCGCTAATTTCGTACCGACTGTCTTGGCAGCTTCAATATTGGAGCCGTTAGCCAGTTTCAGTTCGACAGATGAACAGGAAACCAGGGTCTCACCCTTTTCATCATTGATGATCTGGGCATGAATATTGGCGTTGGAACGGTAGACACTCAAACGTGGGCAATCAGCAGTTCCGATAACTTTTCTTCTGATACGTTCATGACGTCTCTGACGAGCTTTATTCTTATCTTGTTTAGAATACATATCTTTACTCCTTTCCCACTACTAGCCGGATACGGCTGTCTTACCTTCCTTATGAGCGACTTTTTCGCCCTTGTATCTGATACCCTTGCCTTTATAAGGTTCAGGTTTACGATAGCCTCTGATCTGGGCAGCTACTTCGCCGACTCTCTGTTTATCGATACCTGATACAACGATTGTCGTTGGATTAGGTACTTCGACGGTTATGCCTTCTTCGATATCGTAATCGATATCATGGGAATAACCTAAGCTTAAATTCAGTTTCTTACCATTTAACGCAGCTTTATAACCGATACCGACGATTTCCAGTGTCTTCTTGAAACCTTCAGTTGTGCCCACGATCATGTTGTGGATCAGGGCTCTGGTCGTGCCATGAAGCTGTTTGGTATGTTTTTCTTCATTAGCTCTTGTGCATTTTACTTCAGCATCTTCCACCTTGATTCCGATAAGGGGGTTGAACTGACGGGTTAAAGTTCCCTTAGGACCTTTAACTATCACCTCATTACTGTCTGATACGCTTATTTCGCATCCGGCAGGAATGGTAATCGTTTTATTACCGATACGTGACATATAATTCTCCTTTATTCAACTATTACCACACGTAGGCAACGACTTCACCGCCCAGGTTGTTCTTCCTGGCATCGCGGTCAGTCATCAGACCCTTAGATGTGGAAATGATGGCGATTCCTAAACCGTTCAATACACGTGGAATCTCGTTACCCTTCGCATAAACTCTCAAGCCCGGTTTGGAAATACGCTTCAAGCCGGAAATGACTTTCTGTTTTTCCGGACCGTACTTCAGTTCAACAGTGATGGCCTTGTCTTTGCCTTCGCCTTCGACCTTATAACCGTTGATGTAACCTTCCTGTTTAAGGATACGGGCAATTTCAACCTTCATCTTGCTGGAAGGAATAACAACTGTTTCATGTTCGGCAGCGATACCGTTTCTGATTCTTGTAAGCATATCAGCAATTGGATCTGTCATACTCATTGTCTTTTTCCTCCTTTACCAGCTGGCCTTCTTTACTCCAGGGATCTGGCCCTTGTAAGCCAGTTCTCTGAAACAGATACGGCATAATTTATATTTTCTTAATACAGAATGTGGACGTCCACATCTTTCACATCTTGTGTAAGCTCTGGTAGAGAACTTAGCAGGACGATGTGCTTTAACTTTCATTGATGTCTTTGCCATGAGTTCTCCCTTCTTACTTAGCAAATGGCATGCCAAGTTCAGTTAACAGTTCCTTGGCCTCTTCATTTGTCTTGGCGGTCGTGACGATAACGATATCCATACCGCGTACCTTGCTTACCTTGTCATACTCGATCTCCGGGAAAATGATCTGTTCTCTGATACCGAGTGTGTAGTTGCCTCTGCCATCAAAAGCAGTATTGGAAACACCACGGAAGTCTCTTACACGTGGAAGTGAGATATTGACTAACTTGTCTAAGAAGTCATACATCTTTTCGCCACGTAATGTGACTTTGCAGCCGATCGGTGTATCTTCTCTGAGCTTGAAGTTGGCGATGGACTTCTTGGCCTTTGTGATAACAGGCTTCTGACCAGCCAGCTTTGTCAGATCAGCTACCGCATCTTCTAACTGTTTCGGTTCTGCTACGGCTTCACCGACACCCATGTTGATAATGATCTTGGCTACCTTAGGGCATTCCATAGTTGAACTGTAGTTATGTTTCTTGATGAGAGCAGGTTTGATCTCTTTAACATACTTTTCCTGTAAACGGTTCATTATTTCTTAGCCCCCTTTGCAGTTGTTTTTTTCTTGGTTGCTGTCTTTTTAGCAGCTTTCTTTTTCTTGTCATCGACAAGCTTTACGTTAGAAACAGAAATAGGAAGTTCCTTGTTGATGATACCGCCGTCAGGGTTGGCGTTGTTAGGCTTGGTGTGCCTTTTGACAACGTTGACGCCTTCAACGATAACTCTGTTGGATCTAGGAAGAGCGGCTACGACTTCAGCGACGACACCCTTGTCATCACCGGCGATTACTTTTACTTTGTCACCTTTTTTGATTTTCATAGCGTTCTCCTTATAATACTTCCGGTGCCAGGGACACGATCTTCATATAGTCCTTGTCACGCAGTTCTCTGGCCACCGGGCCAAAGATACGGGTACCTAACGGTGTCTTATCATCCTTGATGATGACAGCAGCGTTGTCATCGAATTTGATGAAGCTACCGTTTTCTCTTCTTAAACCATATTTTGTTCTAACGATAACGGCCTTGACTACCTGGCCTTTTTTAGCAGTGCCACCCGGTGTAGCGTCTTTGACTGAGCAGACGACGACATCACCGATATTGGCATACTTTCTTCTTGATCCACCTAAGCAGCGAATTACCAGCAGTTCTTTAGCACCGGTATTATCTGCGACTCTTAATCTACATTCATTACTGATCATGCGCTTTTACCTCCTAAAGAATAATGGCCTTTTCAACTACCTTTACCAGACGGAAGTGGACATCCTTTGATAAAGTTCTGGTCTCCATGATCGTTACAGTGTCACCGACATGGGCTTCATTGTTTTCATCATGGACTTTGAATTTTCTTGTAAATTTTGTTCCCTTGCCATATAAAGGATGGTTCTTCTTTTCATTGATGGCAACAACGATCGTCTTATCCATCTTGTCGCTTGTTACGACACCGGTTAAGGTTCTGCGTGCTTTTCTTTCCATTTATTAACCCTCCTTTACTTCACTTTCTCTTTCGTGTAAAACAGTCAAGATTCTGGCAATAGACTTCTTAAGTTCTCTGATGCGCATCGGATTCTCGATTGAACCGGTCGCTCTGGCAAAGCGCAGGTCGAATAGTTCAACTTTCATTTCATCCAAAGTTTTCTTAAGATCTTCAGAAGATTTTTCTCTTACTTCTTTGATATTCATAACTATTCACCTTTCTTCACAAACTTGGCCTTGACAGGCAGTTTGTTCTGGCCGAGTCTTAATGCTTCACGGGCCGTTGCTTCATCAACGCCGCCGATCTCAAACATGACTCTGCCTTTCTGAACAACTGCGACCCAGCCTTCAGGGGCACCCTTACCGGAGCCCATACGTACTTCCAGAGGTTTCTTTGTAATAGCCAGCTGCGGGAAGATCT
>JAFRJA010000100.1 GCA_017432545.1 Erysipelotrichaceae bacterium | reverse complement strand
GATGGAATAATGACCACAAATGAGGCGATTGCTCATTTCAAGACCGACAAGAAGGAAATAAACCCTTACTTGTATTGCTATCTTAAGAGATTCAACTTCCAAACACTGGGAAGTACATCATCTATCGCAACAGCAATCAATTCCAAGATAGTCAAAGCAATGCCGTTTGTAATTCCTTCTGATACTGACTTAGCTCAATTCAACGAAGTTGCATTACCTGCATTTGAAATGATTAAGTTAAATCTTAGGGAGAATCGATCTTTAGCAGCCACAAGGGATTTATTGCTTCCAAAGCTTATGTCTGGAGAGATTGATGTCTCAGATCTAAGCATATAAATTCTTGTTTGTAGAAATAGATGCGTGAACGATTAGTTAGAAAGGAAGTGTGTAATATATGCCAGCTAGTTACACAGAAGCAGATTACGAGAACTCCGTAATCCAATTGTTCCAAGAAATGGACTATCAGTACGTGTATGGTCCAAATATCGAAAGAGACTTCCGAAGTCCTCTTTATGATGAGGTTTTGGAGGAGTATTTAGTCCGCCTAAATAAGAGCCTTCCGGATAATGCAATCAAAGACGCTCTGCATAAGCTTAGAAACTTCGAAAATGGTACATTAGCACAGAAAAACGAAGTGTTTATGGATTATCTTCAAAACGGCGTGCCTGTACGTTTCTTTGTAAACGGTGAAGAGAGGTCTTCAATTGCATACCTTGTTGACTATAAGCATCCAGAGAATAATTCGTTTATTGTTGCGAACCAGTGGACATTTATCGAAAACAGTAACAAGAGACCAGATGTCATATTGTTCCTGAATGGATTACCGGTTGTCCTCATAGAATTGAAATCCCCGTCCAGAGAAGAGACTGATGCTTCTGAGGCGTATCTTCAGCTAAGAAATTATATGTTGGAGATCCCTTCCATGTTTATTTACAATGCGATCTGCGTTATGAGCGATCACCTGACGAGTAAGGCTGGCACTATTACTTCCGGTGAAGATCGCTTTATGGAATGGAAAACCAAAGACGGTAGTTATGAGAATACGCAGTATGCTCAGTTTGATACTTTCTTCGAAGGTATGTTCCAGAAAGAAAGACTGCTGGATATCATAAAGAATTTCATCTGTTTCTCGAATGATGGAATCAATAAGATTAAAATACTTGCTGGCTATCATCAGTACTTTGCTGTCAAGAAGGCAATCGAATCTACTAAAAAAGCCACCGTTACAGATGGTAAAGGCGGTGTTTTCTGGCATACACAGGGCAGTGGTAAATCTCTGTCTATGGTGTTCTATGCTCATTTGCTGCAGGAAGCATTGGACAGTCCGACCATTGTGGTTCTTACAGACAGAAATGATCTTGATGATCAATTGTACGGACAGTTCCAGAAATGCAAAGATTTCCTGAGACAAACTCCTGTTCAAGCAGAAAGCAGAGAGAATTTAAAGAAACTTATAAGTGAGCGCAAGGCAAACGGCATCATATTCACTACGATGCAGAAGTTTGAGGAATCTCATGAGCCGTTGTCAGAACGTCGGAACCTGATCGTTATGGCTGACGAGGCTCATAGAGGACAGTATGGACTGACTGAACGAATCAAATTCACAAAGAATGAAGCCGGTGAAGAGATTGCCAAGAGAGTAATCGGTACGGCAAGAATTATTCGTAACAGCTTGCCTAATGCGACATATATCGGTTTCACTGGTACGCCGATTTCCAAAGAGGATAGGAATACCCGTGAGGTATTCGGTGATTATATCGACATCTATGATATGACTCAGGCGGTCGAAGACGGTGCAACAAGACCTGTCTATTACGAAAGCCGTGTCGTAAAGCTCAAGCTTGACGAAAAGACGTTGAGATTGATCGATACCGAATACGATATTATGGCTAACAATGCCGATCCGGATGTCATTGAAAAAAGCAAACGAGAACTTGGACAGATGGAGGCTGTTCTAGGGAACGAAAATACCATCAATTCCCTGGTGAACGATATCCTGGATCATTATGAGAATTATAGAGAAGACTTGCTGACTGGTAAGGCTATGATCGTAGCCTATTCCAGGCCGATTGCTATGAAGATCTATAACAGGATACTAGAATTGCGACCAGCATGGACTGAAAAAGTCGGTGTTGTGATGACTGGCAGCAACAAAGATCCGGAAGAATGGCACGAGATCATAGGCAACAAAGCACATAAAGAAGAAATGGCTGTTAAGTTCAAGGATAATAACAGTCCGTTTAAGATTGCCATCGTTGTCGATATGTGGTTGACAGGGTTTGATGTGCCGTCTCTTGCGACTATGTATGTATATAAGCCGATGTCCGGGCACAACCTGATGCAGGCTATTGCCAGAGTTAACAGGGTGTTCCGAGATAAGGAAGGTGGACTGGTCGTAGACTATGTTGGTATTGCTTCAGCATTGAAACAAGCCATGAACGACTATACCGTCAGAGATAAGAAAAACTATGGCGATACTGATATTGCCAAAGTTGCTTATCCGAAGTTCCAAGAAAAAATGTCTGTATGCCGTGATCTGTTCTATGGATATGACTATACCAAATTCATGACAGGAACGGATCTTGAAAGAGCTAAGTGTATCAGTGGTGCGGTTAACTTCATTGTGGATGTCAAGAAAGATGTTCAGAAGGAAGCGTTCTTAAAAGAATCGTATTTACTGAAACAGGCGCTCTCGCTCTGCTCTTCTCTGGTTGGTGAAGATGAAAGATTCGAAGCGGCATTCTTCGAGTCAGTGCGTGTCCTGGTAAACCGTCTCGGTGACCAGGGGCACGGGAAAAAAATTTCTCTTCCGGAAATGAATGCAAGGATCAATGAGCTCCTTAAGCAAAGCATTAAGAGTGATGGTGTGATCAATCTGTTCTCTGATGTCCACGAGGAATTCTCCTTGTTTGATCCTAAGTTCCTTGAAGAGATATCTAAGATGAAGGAAAAAAACCTGGCGCTTGAACTGTTAAAGAAACTGATTGCAGAGCAAGTTCAGCTTTATAGAAGAACAAACGTGGTCAAGTCAGAGAAATTCAGCGAGATCATTCAAAGGACCATGAATTCTTATCTCAACGGTATGCTTACCAATGAGGAAGTCATCCAGGAGCTGCTGAGTTTGGCTAAACAGATTTCTGATGCAAAGAAGGAAGGGCAACAGCTTGGTTTGACTGCAGATGAGCTTGCTTTCTATGACGCTTTGACCAAACCGGAAGCAATCAAAGATTTCTATGAAAACGATGAATTGATTGCTATTACAAAGGAACTTGCGGATGCCTTACGTAAGAATCAAACAATTGACTGGCAGAAACGTGAGTCAGCCAGATCGAAGATGAGGATGATTATTAAGAGACTTCTCAAAAAACATAAATATCCACCTGAAGGGATGGAAGACGCAGTGAAGACTGTCATGATTCAGTGCGAGCTGTGGACGGATAACGTCATGG
>JAFRJA010000099.1 GCA_017432545.1 Erysipelotrichaceae bacterium | reverse complement strand
TGTATTTTTCAGCATCTCTTGCCATAGCTTCCTGCTCAAAAGATTTACTGGCAGCTTTTAATATTTCATATTCCGGATTATTCTCTTCAATGAAGCCGTGCTTGGAACCTTCATATTTCTTGACAGTAGTATCTATGTCATTTTCTTCCAGAGACTTCTGATAGATCAATGAGCCATCACTGATCGGATCGTTGTCTGCCAGGATAAACAGAGAAGGACACATATTCTTTCTGAATGATCCTGTTTCTGATAAGTATGTTTCATTGACTTCCTTGATAAAACCATAACAGATAACCTGACCTGCAATATCGATGCCTTCTTCTTTCAGTTTCAATGTTGAAGCCATTGCATGGTATCCACCAGCGGAATAACCCATGATGAAGATATTATCTGTATCATTGCCATATTCACCCGCATGATCGGTGAAATACTTCACGGTATCAACTACTTCATTCGTACCACAGGCAATATCATATCCTCCTTTGGCAAGCTTGTAGTTTACTGTTACGACATTGACATTCCATTCCTTAGATATTCGATCACTCTGTGTATCAAGAGTATCCGCATCTCCGGCAATGAAGGCTCCGCCATGAAGATTGATGACCAAAGGATGTTTATTACCATCATTCAAAAGATACAGATTGACATCGACATCCTCTTTATCACCTCTTGGCACATAGAAATGTGTGCCGATCAGTTCTTCATCTGTTTTAACCATTAATGCCTGCTGCTTTTCCTGTTCTTTAGAATTCCTGATTGCAATGATCACCAATGCAGCAATTATGATCAATACCAGAATTCCAATCACTTTCAACACTTTCTTCATCCGTTTATCCTCATTATAGTCGTGTTGACTCTTCTTTCCATCTATGATACATTTGTTACGTTACATATGTTACTTCATTTCGAAATTGACTTCAATGCATCTGAAGAAAATGTTACAGAAACAGGGAGATTGTTACATGGCAGAAACATTATCATACGCAAAGACAGAGCTGACAAAAGCATTGTTATTACTGCTTGAAAAGAAAAAACTGAACGAGATCACCATCAGTGAACTCTGCAGTAAAGCAAGTTTAAGCAGACTATCCTTCTACCGCAATTATGATTCGATGGAAGAGATCATCAGGGAGCATCTTTCCGGAATTACAGACTCCTTTTTAGCCTCATCATCCGCAAATTTCCGCAGTACGCCAAGAGAAGAATTCATTACACTATTGTTTGAGCATATGTACAGCATTAAAGAACTGGTATCTCTTCTTATCGGCAACAATCTCTCTTATCTTCTGAAAGAAGAATTCGATGCTGCCTTTATGAGAAGTGTTGATATCTACAACGATCCTTACCGATGCTATGTGGCATCAGGAGCTTACTTCAACCTTTTCTATTACTGGTTTACCAACGGATGCAAAGAAAAACCGTCCGAGGTATCTAGGATGCTGGACGGATTTCTTGTATGAGAATTCGATCACATTGACATTAGTCATCATTTCTATTCCCTAAAATCGATCATCCATCATCTTTGGGAATAGAAAACTATCCAATAATGAATACAACTGTTTTAAATTATCTATATACTTCCCTTCGATGACCTACAGATAAAATCAAAATGACGACTTCATTATCATGGATCTCGCAGATGATCCTGTAGTCGCCTACCCGGTATCGCCAGGCTCCTGCCTTGTCTGCTGTCAGAGCCTTCCCCAGGCTTCTGGGATTCTCGCAGCCTTCAAGGTTCTTTCTTATCCAGCCAAGGATGAGTGAAGAAACATGTCTGTCCATCTTCTTCAGCTGCTTTCTTGCCTGGTCGGACAATACGACATGAAACATCTAGAGACCGAGCTCCTTTTCAACTTCTTCCAGAGTATAGGTCTTTGGATTTTTCTTATATGCTTCGACTGCTTTATTGTATGCTGCCAGGTCGATCTCGTCTTCGATCTTTTCGATCACTGCCTGACGGATCAGATCGGATACACTCATGTTATTGATCTTTGCATAATCTTTGATCAGTTTGGTATCCTCTTCAGAAAGTCTCAATGATATGGTCATAAAGAAAACCTCCTTGTGTATTACATTGTATTACATAAGGAGGCTTATGTCAATCTGGTGCCATAGGGGGGATTGTTACGAACTTTTCACCCCTTTTAGCCTGTTATATACGATTCAAAAAGAAGAATCGCTTGTTCAACCTCATAATATCATAAATGTCTGTATTTGCAATATCTCCAAGATACTCTTTTTATGCCTGGAGAAGCGTTCGTAAAAGTCTCTGCGAACTTTTTTCGAGTCCCCTCTAAGGTCCTTACAGGTAAAGGTCGAACCCGTATCCTGTATTGCTTGTCAATCTATATTAAATTAATCATCCCTACAAACTGGAATTTGTCTTATTGTCAAATCAATTTGAATTTAAAGGTCTATGTACATAATTGTTGATGAAGTATGGAAACCCACTCTTTCATACAAAGGAATTGCTTTCATATCTGCGGAATTGAGTATTGTTTTAATTCCAGATTTTTTGCCTTTTTCAATAAGGTATGTAAGCAGTTTTTCCATATACCCTTTGCCTCGGTATTCAGGCATTGTGTAAACAGCACATAGCTTTGCCACTTTGCCGTAAAGATTTATTTCATCAGGTATTTCTTCATAGCCGCATAACATAGCCATCGAAACAATCGTCCCATCAATTTCTGCCAATGAGCAGATGCAACTATTGTCGTTAATATGTTTTTCGAGGTAGTTCTGAATAGCACCAGACAATTCCTGCGGCAGATTTTTCTCATAATCCTGAAGCATCTTCAGGCGGAGTTTTACGATTATCTCAATATCATTTTTCGTTGCTAACCTTATTACCATAAAAACCTCTAAATTCCGATTTGTCTTTCTCTTTTTATTGTATTAAAAGGTTTCAGTTTATAAACAAGATTAATTATCTAAACGATTCCCTTGTTCTCGACAATCTCCACAAACTCTTTCGGCGTTACGACAAACGACTTTGCCGGAAAGTGTTT
>JAFRJA010000098.1 GCA_017432545.1 Erysipelotrichaceae bacterium | reverse complement strand
GGTATCAGCGACGATGCAGTCGAGCAGTTCAGGCAGGCGGTATTTGGCGTGGGAACCGGTTCAATGACCATTGAAGAGGCTATCGCCAATTATGGTTCTTTAGTCCAATAGTCTGACTTGCCTATTCTGTTCAGAACATTGTTTGATGTTTCTTGGAGTACCTGATAGACCATGTCCGGTATTGTTTTAATTCATAAAAGGCTGTTACACCTTTGCGTAACAGCCTTTTTAACAGTTTTCAAATTCCTTAGCGATCCTGGCGAATGCTTCCAGACACATCGATCTAGGTGAAGACAGACAGGCTCGATGGACCTGCAGTTTCCGCTTGTCGTCAAAGAAGAGACCTGAATTCATGATGACCCCGGCTTTGCCATAGATCTTATCTGCCACTTCCTCATCGCTCAAGCCGTAATCTTCAAAATTGATATTCAGGGAATAACCGCCTTCCGGTCTTAATACCTTGGCTTTAGGAAGATGTTCATGGATATAGTCAAGACATGCATCGATGCTTCCATCGAGATATTCATTCAAGGCATTTACCCAGTTCTCACCCTTGGTATAAGCGGAGATGACCGCCTGGATACCAAACGGTGTCGGCATGGAATACATATTATCTCCACCGGCTTGTTTAAGTTTATCGTCCTGAATGATGACATTGGTCATGGCTAAACCAGCCAGATTGAAAGTCTTGTTTACAGCCGTACAGGCGATCAGTCCCTCACTGCCACAGGCCTTCATCATCGGTTCAAAGCTCTGCCCCTTCCTTAAGATATCGGAATGTACCTCATCGGATATTATTAATACATTATTCTTCCGACAGATATCGCCAACCCTGACCAGTTCTTCATGAGTGAAGATCCTGCCCGTCGGATTGTGCGGATGACACATGATTATCGCTGTATTGTTTTCATCTTTACAGGCTTTCTCTAAAGCGTCATAGTCGATCGTGAAATACTCATAACCATCATTGATCATTTCAACCTGGATGTATTTTCTCCCTGTTCCTTCCACATCGCCATGATAGCCATAGCACGGCGTTAAGACGATCACGCCTTCATTTGGTTTTGTATACTTCTTTACCAGTTCTTCGATCGCTTTATGGGTACCCGGATAATAGGAGATATCATCTTTACTAAAATGCCAGTCCTGTCTTCTGCCATACCAGTCAACGACTGCTTCAAAGTAGCGATCAGGCAGTTCGGAATAACCGAAGATCCCATGATCTGTCAGACCATGCAGGTCTTCTATGATCTCCGGGGCAACCCTGAAATCCATATCGGCCGTTTCCAGGCAGATCAGATCATCTCTTAAATTCTCGACCCCTACTCTTTTCGTCACATAATAAGGAATTTGCCACTTGAAGGAAAATGAATACTTATCATTTTTACGGTCGATTATCTCATCAAATCCGTAATGCATAATTTCTCCTTTACTTCTTAAACCCGAAGAACTCTTTGAGTCCTTTTCTTTTCTTCAATATCTCCGGTGTAAAACCATAGTGAGCTGCCGCTGATAAAGTTACGACTCTTTCCAGAAATTCATCATACGTTAATTCGAACCACTCTTCCGGGATCGGGGTGCGGATCGTACCGCCGTCATTATGGCCACCACCCCACCACCAGGCTTCATCAAGTTCAGCTTCATAGGTCCCATCATCCATCTTATTGAAGGCATACCAGGAAGCCCACTCTCTCATACCTTCCGGAGTATTCGGCCCTTCGTGGTGCGGCGCATCATGAGGCAGATCTGAATAATCTTCTTCACCTTTCTCAGCATTTCTACGATATACGGAATAACTCTCATCTGTTTCTCTTGCTTCACGTTCGATCCTTAAAGGTCCGTTCTCATAGATGATCTTCTTTCTCCCTTTTACCCGGTATTCATCTTTGATCAGATCGCTAAATACTTTCAAAGGTTTCACATCGACCAACTCTTCCGTCAGTTCAAGTTCCTTGAGTTCCTTTTCCATATCAAAAGGATTGCCATAAGCCGGATAATATCTGATTGTGCCATCGTCAGAAACATAGTAGTAGCCTACTGTCTTGTCTTTGTAATAGACGTGATACTGATCAGTGATCATCGACATTTTTATTATTCCTTAATACTCTCAGTTATAGTCTCATAACTGCTTTCTTTGGCATAGTTATCGACATTCTCTTTCTTGATGCCGATCTTATGGATCGTACCGGCTCCGCCGATACAGCCTTCCTTACAGACCATGCCTTCGATGAAGTTAGCCTTGGACATATTGTTAGCCTTCTTCAACATCGCGACGCGGCACGCATCGATACCGGAACAGACCTCAGGCTGAAGTTCAAGCTCGGAGCCTATTTCCTTTAAGCCCTGAGTCATCGCTTCCGTTAAACCACCGGAGCGCGCAAAGACTCTTCCATAATAGGAAGCCTGTGAGATCTCTTCATCTTCGAGTGTCTCATAATCGAATTCTCTAGAATCATACCAGGCTCTTAATTCTTCAAAAGTCAGAGCGACATCGACATAGTTCTTGACACTTTTCTTCATGACCTCAGCCTTCTTGGCGGTACAAGGCCCGATGAACACGAGCTTGCAGTCTTCATCTTCTTCTTTCAGTTTTTTGGCTATCATCGCCATCGGCGAAAGGTTGTGGGAGATATGTTCCTTCAGATTCGGGAAATTCTTTTCCACATAGTCGACAAAAGCCGGGCAGCAGGATGAAAGTAAGAAGCCTTTTTCATCAAGTTCCTTCGCCTCGTTGTAGGCAACCATATCGGCGCCTTTGGCCACTTCAATGACATCATAGAAACCGAGTCTCTTTATAGCGCTCACCACTTTCCCCAAACCCGCAAGACTGAAACTGTCGACAATCGCCGGAGCGATCAGCGCATAGACTTTGAAATTGGTGTTGTTTTCACTCTTGAGGATATAGTCGATCGCATCGAGGATAAACGATTTATCGACGATCGCGCCAAACGGACACTGATTCATGCAGGCCCCGCAGTTGATACATTTTTCCGGATCGATATGCGCCGCCTGATCCTCATTCGGCCTGATCGCCTTGACGGCACAGGCATTCTCACAAGGACGCTTGCGGTTGACGATCGCCGTGTACTGACAGGCTTTCGCGCAGTTTCCGCAGTTGACACATTTACTCTTATCGATATGGGCCTGATGGTTACTGTCAAAAGTGATCGCATCTTTCGGACACGCCAGCTGACAGCCCTGGACCAGACAGCCACGACAGCTGTTGGTGACTTCATAGCCACCCATCGGACATTCATCACAGGCGATATCGATAACTTCGATTATGTTAGGATTGGACCTGTGCCCGCCCATGGCCATTTTTACTCGTTCCTGAAGGATCGCTCTTTCCTTATAGACACAACAGCGCATCGTCGGTTCTTTCCCCGGCAATATCTTCTTCGGAATATCCAGCACATTTTCCACCAGATTTCCTTCAAAAGCCTCTTTGGCCACTTCCTTCAGGACCTGATACTTCAGATACTGAACTCTGGTCTCAAACTGATTATCTTTCATAGAGTTCCTCCAGCTGTTTTTCATCCATAAAGATCAGTGAATGTAAGAACTCACTTTCATCTTTGAAACCTTTAACGGACTGGGAAGCCGCTAAGATCGGCAACCAGCTTAAGACTTCCTTATAGTTACAGCCTCTTTTCTCACAGAACAAAGTCAGATACTTGCCCGCTCTTTTGCGCTTATCTTCCAGCAAGAATAATAAGAAAGTTCTGGCCGCATCTGCTTCCGCATTGCCCTGCGTCGCATGAGACCAGTCAACGATATAAGCTTCATCATCTTCACTGATGACGACATTGGACGGGTTATAGTCACCGTGACACAGATCCAGGTGTCTGGGCATCGCTTCGATCCGGTTATGTAAATCATAACGCAAGGTAGCCGACAGATCAGTCTGCGAGATCTTGCGGTTCATCTTGTCGCGGTGTCTGCTTAATAACGGACACTTCTTGTTCTGGATATCGATCTGAATATCCACAAAACGCTCAAGCAGTTCATCTTCCTTATCCGGATTCTCCTCTAACAGTACCTGCATATTCTTGCCCTTGATGTTCTTGGTGATCAGAGCCCAGCGGCCGTTGATCGAAGAAAGTTCCACAAAATTCGGGATCTTTATCCCCGTCTCCTCGACCCTGGTCAGATTAAGTGCTTCATTTAAAACATCGGAAACACTTTTGCCTTCATCAAAGACCTTATAGAAACGGTCATCTTCTGAATATATTTCCTTTGAGGCAATCTTCTCCTTTATTTTTTCCTTTAACATTGTCCCTTACCAGCTTTCAACTTAAATATAACACATTAATAAGCAACTTCCGACGGTGTTATAATGGTCTTGTCAGTGAATTTTTACCTAAAACAATATGGCAGACGAAATAAATAATACTCAGGAAATATTAAGCTCTAACGTACTCGACCTGGTCAACGAGGGCAGTTTTATGCTGTCCGACGGAGAAGTCGTCACCACTCAGGATGTAATGAATGAAGAGGGGGAAGAAGAGACAAAAGAGACCGAAGAAACCAAGGAAGAGGAAGAAGAGGAAGAAGAAAAACTGTTTGAAACCGAAGAGAAGAAAGAAAAAGTCGGCGAAGAGTTTTTCGATGATGAAGTAGAACCTAAAAAAGAAGAGGAAGAAGAGGTTGAAAGCTTCTTTGATGATGAGGAAGAAATAGAAGAAAAGAAACCTGAAGAAGAGGAAGATGAGAGTGGCGAAGAATTCTTTGATGATGAGGAAGAAGAGGAAGTAGAAACAGAAGAAGAATACGACGAAGACGAGTATGAAGAGGAATACGAAGACGAGTCGGAAGAAGAATATGAGGAACATGAAGAAGATGCCTACGATGAAGACGAAGAATATTATGAAGAGTATGAGGAAGAACCTGAGGAAACTCAGGAACCCGAAGAACCTCAATATAATCAGTCTTTCTTAAACACGATCATAACCAATCCGGGTCTTGAACAGGACGAAAGAAACAAGATCGAGGAAAAATACAGTTTCGATAATATCGAAATTCTCGTAGAAACATCAGTCAGGAAACCGGAAGAAAAGAAAGAAGGATCTGCGGAAGTAAAAGAAGAAGAATCTTCTGAAGATATCCAGAGTCAGATCGATCAGGCAAATGAAGAGTTTAAGAATCCGGATGAGGAAGAAGAATTAGAAGAGGAGTTCGACGAAGAGGAAGAACTCGAAGAAGAAGAGAAAGAAGAACAGGAAAAGGCCGAAGAAGAAACTGAGGAAAAGTCTGATACTCCTGCTGAAGAAGAGGAACAGCCATCGGAAAAATTCGAGGATGAAGTAGCTGTTGAAAACCCGCTTATTGCCCCTGAAAAAGAGAAATCGCCGGAGGAAGAGTTACCGGATGAAGTAGTTATCGAAAGAGCTTTGGGTTCCTATGTGGTAATGCTGGAAGACGTTGATTATCTCAATGATATTCCGGAGCCTTTGGAAACGGTTAGTGAAGAAGAAGCTGCTCAGATGGTCAAGGATGCCAAAGAGAAAGCCAATGAACTGATCAAGCTGTCTCTGAAGAGAGAAGAAAAGAGGATCAGGGAAGTTGAGAACCGCACCAACGAGATCATCAAGATGACGGAACAGCGTTATATGGATCTGGTCAAGGAAGCAGAATCAAGAGCCAACTCGCTTATAACTGCCGCTCTTAGTCGAGAAGCTGATAAAGCCAGAGAAGCTGATGAAAGGATCAGAAAGACGGACGAAAGAGCCAACGAACTGGTCAAGGTTGCTTTAAAAAGAGAAGAAGACCGCGTCAGAGAGGCAGAGAAACATTATAAGGATCTGATGGATCAGGTCATCAAGAGATCCATGCAGAGAGAGGCGGAATTCCGCACGGTAATCGAGGAAACCAAGAGACGTTCAAGAGAGATCGAAGACAGGGCCAATGATCTGGTCAAAATCTCCTTACAAAGAGACAATATCCAGCCTCAGGAGATCGAACAGCGAACCCAGCAGATAATCAACGAAGCACTTGATCGGGCCAAGGAACTGGCCAAGGAATATGAAGGCAAATACTTTGATGCCTTAGCTAAGAATAAAGAACTGGAAGATAAGATCATGAAGCTTGAACGTGATAATGAAGAGCTGAAGATCCAGATAGAAAGTATTCCTGAACCGGTAGAAGAAAAGAAAGAGGAACCTAAGGAAGAAAACAATCTGATCTCGGAAGCAGATATCCAGGAGTTCCTGGCGGCTGACATACAGAAAATTCCGGGAACGGAAAACGCAGAGACAGAAGAAGAAGCAAACGAAGAAGAAGCAGAAAACTAAACTGCTTCTTTTTTAAGATTCAGCGATCAGGATCGCAATAAAAACAAGGACACAGCCGAAGATCTCTTTAAAGGAAAGAGCCTGGGCTAAGACGAGCCAGCCAAATATGGCCCCGAAGACCGATTCAAAGCTCATGATCAGCGAAGACAAAGAGGCACCGACATCCTTCTGGAAGATGACCTGGAAAGACTGAGCCACAGCTCCTGAAATAAATACGATGTAAAGGATCGGGAATATTGATGAACTTATATCCTGCAAGCTCGGTTTTTCCAGAATGCACATCAGAATGCCCGCATATAGCGAAACAGTCATCTGAGCTAAAAAAGTCAGCGCCAGCGGATCATAGATCCTGGTATAGCGGTCGATGAAAATGATCTGTAACGCAAAGAACACGGAACAGATCAGAAGATAAAGGTCTCCGATCCCGAAAGTCTCTGTTCCCGAGAAACACAGAAAATATAATCCGATCAGAGCCAGACCGACTGAAATCAGGATCTTTTTACTGATCTTTTTGCCACTTATCCATTCAATAAGTGGTACAAAAATAATATAGAGAGTTGTTATGAAACTGGCTTTGGAGACAGTTGAATTCTCAATACCCAACTGCTGAAAGATACAGCCCAGAAAGGCAGCCGTCCCGATAGCCATACCACTTAAGATCTCTTTTGTGGTAAACCTGTGTTTTCTGGAGATAAGCATCGGTAACAGCACAAAACCACCCAGGCCTTTAAAGAAGACGATCGTAAAAGGTCCCAGATTTTCTGAGGAGATACTCTGTATTGAATATGACAGGCCCCACATCAGTGTTGCGAGAAACAACATCAATGAGCCAAACAGTTTACGGTTTTTAATCATGATTATTTATATTATTATATCGATTGTTATGCCAAATATATGGTTTAAATAATATAATTTTATTAAATTAAGGTGAATTATATGAAAAAAACGGAAACAAAAAGAAATGACAATCTATCATTATTTGAAGCCTGGGCTTTCTCAATCGGTACCGCGATAGGCTGGGGCTCATTAGTCGTTACGGCCAATACCTATCTGGCCAAAGCCGGTCCTTTAGGCAGTGTGCTGGGTCTGGTAATTGGCGCGGCGATCATGCTGATAATGTGCCGCAACTATTACTATCTGATGGAGATCTATCCGGAAGGTGGCGGTGCCTATACCTATGTCAAGGAACAGTTCGGTCATAGCCACGGCTTCCTTACCGCCTGGTTTTTGGCTCTAGTCTACCTGGCAATTCTCTGGGCCAACGCGACTGCTATTCCGCTTTTTGTCCGTAACTTTGTCGGCAACACCTTCATGTTCGGCAGGATGTATACGTTATTTGGTTATGATGTATACTTCGGCGAAACGGCTCTGACCATTGTTTCCATATTGCTGATCGCCTTGTTATGTTACAGAGGCAAGAGGCTTTCCCAGATCATCATGACTGGGTTAGCCGTAGTATTCAGCTGCGGCATCATCCTGGTCTTTGTCGCTGCTCTTTCCGGAAACAAAGTCGGATTCAATCCTTCATTTATTCCGGATAAAAACGCCTTATCGCAGATCATCAATATCGCGGTCATCTCGCCATGGGCCTTCATCGGTTTTGAAAGTGTTTCCCACTCGGCCGGTGAATTCTCCTTCAAAGGTGAGAAAGTCTTCCGCATGCTGGTGATATCTGTTATAGCTACAACTCTGTTATATATCTTTGTCACTCTGCTTTCCGTTACTGCCTATCCTGCACAGTATGGTTCATGGCTTGAATATATCAGGGATCTCGGCAACAACTCCGGTCTCGCTGCTTTCCCGGCCTTCTATGCCGCGCAACACTATTTAGGTGATTTCGGTGTCGGTGTATTGATGCTTTCATTGGTTGCTTTGATCGCAACTTCCCTTATCGGTAATATCACGGCTTTAAGCCATCTGTTCTGTGCTTTAGGTAAAGACGGTATCTTACCATCCGGCTATGGCGAACTCAATAAATACGATGCTCCGGGAAAAGCTATCATCCTGGTCGCCGGCCTATCACTGATCATGCCGTTTGTCGGCCGTACTGCGATCGGCTGGATCGTCGATGTTACGACTCTTGGTGCGACTCTGATCTATGGCTTTGTCTCTGCCGCAACCTATAAAACAGCTGATGTCAGAGATGACAAAACAGAAAAACTCTGCGGCCTGCTCGGTGCGATACTGATGATCGGCTTCGGTCTTTATATCCTGCTGCCGAGCTTTGTATCCGTTTCATCCTTAGAAAAAGAGACCTACTTCCTCTTTGTGGCCTGGAGTGTCTTAGGCTTCCTTTATTTTCGTTATATCCTTGCGCACGATACAAAGAAACAGTTCGGTAATTCCGTCATCGTCTGGGTAGCGCTCTTATCAATGGTACTGGTAATATCCCTGATCTGGATGAGACAATCCATGATCGCTTCCAATCAGGCGATGTTAGATAATGTTACACAATACTATTCTCAATTATCCGATCCTGATCGCAAGGTCGATGAAAGCTATATCGCCGAACAGATCAGGCAGATGGAAAAAGAAGACGGCCAGACCGTCATGATGGGCTTTGCGATGTTCTCATTTGCGATTGCCGTCATGTTCTCCAACTACTCCTACATGAACAAGCGCTCCAAGGAAAGTGAAATGATCGCCATGATCGATCCGATGACCGGTGTCAAGAGTAAGCGCGCTTACCTCATGAAGGAAAGAGAACTCAATGAAAAAATAAATCAGAAAGAAGATACACAGTTTGCGGTCGTCGTCTGTGACGTCAACGGTCTTAAACAGATCAATGATACTTTAGGACATAATGCCGGTGATGAACTCATCATCCAGGCTTCCCATATGATCGGTGAGATCTTCAAGCACTCACCGCTTTACAGGATCGGTGGCGATGAATTCGTCGCGATCTTACAGAATTCAGACTTCGAATCCCGCAAGAATCTGATGATGAAACTGCACAACATTTCTGTTGAACATATCTCTTCCAAGGAAGTCGTCGTCTCTGGTGGTGTCAGTGAATTTAAAGCCGGTGAAGACTTCTCTTTCCACGATGTCTTCCAGCGTGCTGACCAGCTGATGTATGACGAGAAACAGCTGCTCAAAGGACTGGGCTCTGTTACCAGAGATGAAGCTCCGATGGAAGAGATCCAGGAAAATGTTTCCATTATCGATCTCAAGAGACAGGTCCTCATCGTTGAAGATGAACCAATCAACCAGGACTTATTAGGCAATATCTTACATGATGATTATGATCTGCTTTATGCCGGAGACGGTGTAGAAGCTTTAGAGATCGTCAAAGAAAATAAAAATGAACTGGCTTTGGTATTACTTGATCTGATGCTTCCGAAGATGAACGGTATCGAAGTACTCAAAGATATGAAAGCTGATGCGGAACTCAAGAAGATCCCGGTTATCGTCCTTACGGCTGATCATGAATCAGAAGTAGAGTGTCTCAGAATCGGAGCTTCCGACTTCATCCCTAAACCATATCCGGATCCGGAGATCATCAAAGCCCGAGTCGACAGATGTATCGAGATCTCTGAAAACCGCGATACGATCAAACAGACCGAAAGAGATCCGCTCACAAAACTCTACAATATCGATTACTTTGACCGCTACGTCAATATGTACGACCGTCACTATGAAGATATGAAAATGGATGCGATCGTCGTCGATATCAACCGTTTCCACATGGTCAATGAACGCTATGGCAAGCAGTTCGGTGATCTGATCTTACAGAAACTGGGTATCAGGATCAGAAACCTGGCCCGCAGGATCGGCGGTGTCGGAGGCCGTCGAGGCTCGGATACCTTCTTGCTGTATTGCCCGCATCGTGAAGACTATGAAGAATGTCTTGATGAATTATCAGACAATCTGGTCGATAATGATGATTCAAACAGCCGTGTCAATCTGCGTATGGGTATCTATGTCGATGCCGACAAGGATCTTGATATCGCCCGCCGTTTTGACAGAGCCAAGGAAGCCGCTGACAGTATCAAGAATACGCTGCAGCGCATTGGCTTCTATGATAAGGAGCTGCACGAATCAGACCTCTATAAAGAAAAACTGCTGGAAGACTTCCGCTCTTCAATTGAAAACAATGACTTCTTAGTCTTCTTCCAGCCTAAGTTCGATATCCGTCCGGAAAAACCGATCCTGGCTTCCGCCGAAGCTCTGGTGCGCTGGAAACATCCGGAACTGGGCATGATCTCTCCTGGTGTCTTCATTCCATTACTGGAAGACAGTGGCCGGATCTATGAACTTGATATCTATGTCTGGACAAAGGTTGCCGAAAGGATCAGTATCTGGAAGAAGGAACACAACTTCTCCGTACCGGTCTCCGTCAACGTATCAAGAATCGATATGCTGATGCCTAACCTCAAAGATATCTTCACCGGTATCTTAGAGAAATACGACCTGACGCCGGATGACATCATCCTGGAGATCACAGAATCAGCCTACACCGGCGATTCCGAACAGGTCATCTCTACTGCCAAGGAGCTCCGGGGCATGGGCATGGGCTTCAGGATCGAAATGGATGACTTCGGTACCGGCTACTCATCACTGGGCATGCTGTCAAAACTGCCGATCGATGCTCTGAAACTGGATATGACCTTTGTCAGAAGTGCCTTTGGTGAAAGTAAAGATGTCCGTATGATCGAACTGATCATCGATATTGCCGATTACTTGCATGTACCAGTCGTTGCGGAAGGTGTTGAAACCGTCGAACAGATGATCACACTTAAAGCCTTAGGCTGTGATCTTGTCCAGGGTTACTACTTCTCTAAACCGGTACCACCTGAAGAATTCGATCATTTCTTAGTCGAAAGAAAGAATCAGAACCCGGAAACCAATACTGATCTGAACAAATCCTATATCAGTATCTCCAAAGCTTTGACCGGTGACTTCGAAAACATCTATTATATCGATGTCAAAACCGATTACTACCTGAACTTTGCTTCCGGTCCTAATATGGAACTGCTGATCTCATCAGGAGGTGACAGCTTCTTTGCGGAAACAGACAACATCTTAAAAGATATCAGTCCGGAAGATGTTGCTAAGATCAAAGAAGCCTTAAGCAAGGAAAATCTGCAGAAATGTCTGAGCAATGAAGAGGATATCTCGATCCTGTTCAATGTCCTTCAGGATGGCAAGCTCGTTCCTCACCGTCTGCAGACAGTCAGGACAAGAAACAACGACCGCCAGCATATCGTCGTCGGTATAAAACAGGAAACAGTTTAATCTCAAAAAAGCGATGATGTTCAATCAAGAATGTCATCGCTTTTAACTTGTATGTATGTATTCTTAAATACTTCTTTATTTATTACTCTGCCATGACTTGGCTTATAGTTACCCTCTTCATCCAATCTGTAACCGATGATATCACCGACATGAGCCGTCAGTTCATCGCCATATGACGTCTTAACTCTGGCTTCTTCCAAAGCTTCAAAGCACAGAAGTATTGCTGTCGTCTTCTTCGGATGGATCTTAACTGAATCGCCATCAAACAGTTTTTTCTTTGTTTTCTCATCCAGCTGATAAGTCTTTTCCAGTGCTTCCAGATTTACCGGCCACTTCTCGCCAACTGTTCCTTCGATCACAAAACATCTTTCTTCATCAAGATCATAGTAACAGTCTTCCAGATGATTATAGATCTGTCCTGTTTTCTGCACAGTTGCGGTGACATAATAATCATCGCGTTTGGTATATAGTCCTAATTCTTTCGTTTTCATCTCATTCAAAAGATATACTATCAAGATACTTTCTGGTCTTGCTTACTTCGATCGAGACATCATCAGCCAGATCTTCGATCTGATGTGACAGCCCTGTCTCGTCACCACCGAAGTTAGACAGATAGCTCATAAAAGATTCAGTCTCCGAGAAATCAGTTGTCTTAGTGAATCTGGAAAATTCATTTCTGAACTCACCTGATTCCTGTTTGTTCTTTGGACCATACAGTGCTTTTCTTTCAAAAGCAGCCGCTGCTTTGATAAACTGGGTCGTCTCATAGAAAAGATCACGATACTCTAAGAATTCGCTCTGATCGTTTTTCTTTCTCAACTCATCACATTTTTTCTTGTATGGATGAGGATATTTCTGATTGATGATCCTCACACTCTCTCGGGCTTTTTTCGCAAACAATTCAGCCATCTTCCGGTTATTTGAACTGTACCCTTCTTCGTTTCTGTCCCAGATCTCCTTATTCATATCCGCCCCAAAAAATGATCCGTGAATATAGCGGCTGTAGTATTCTCTCGGATGAATGTGTTCAAGAAGAAGTGGATCATTGATCACTTCTGCTATACCATTAAAATCCTTCAGCATTTCCAGCTGATACAGTAATTCTCCTGAACCATGGATATCTGCCCATTCGTTCCTGATCTGTCGACCGTGTTTTACAAAGTTATCTTTATAAACCGAAATCAGAGTTTTCCGGCATCCTTCAATCAGTTCGGGATATTTTTTGATTATCGCTTTTATAAAACTTCTGATATGAATCCCATCTCTGCCGTTACTGTGGTTCATATACGGTTTGATCCTTCTTTTTAAGATCCTGATCCTTGATAAAACATCTTTATCTTTATAGCCTCTTAACTCTAAAGCCCTCAGCAGTTCATCTTCACTCAATCCGTCTCTGGCCAAAGCAATAAGAACGATCATCTCCTTGAACAGTTTAATGTCACTCTTATATTCTGTTTCAATACTGTTGAGTGTTTCACAAAAAGCACTGATAACATCTTCGCCAAAAGAAGCTATCTTGGCTTCCAAGGTGTCAAAGTCTCCGTAGTTCTTTAATTCATTAAGAATGATACGCAAATATAAAGGAGATACTGATCCTTCGCAGGATATGATCATCTGCTTCTGATCTTTATCCAGTTTTTTTAATGTTCTTAACAGATACTGATCGATAAGCAGATCCTTATTTTTTTCATCTTCAAAACCATTCAGTTCAAATGCCTCATAAGGGAAACCAAATGCCTCCGCTGATCCCTGATCATCAGCGCTGATGATCAGCTCAAAACCTTCCGGGATCTTTCTTGAGGCAGCCTTTATTTCTTTGAGATCTGTCAGTCTGTCGATACCATCCAGGACCAAAATTTCATATCCTTTTTCCTTTAATTCTAAAAAGAATTTTTCACTTAGTTCTTTATATCTTCCCTGTTTTTCTTCTTCGTTGGCATTGAACAGGTCAGCCTCATGTCCCAAAGAAAGATAGAGATCATTTTCATTGGAACTCTTAGCTGATAAATATTTTTACTTCATTCCATTTCATCTTTACCCAAATTATACTTCGTACTGACAGATTATCTATTACTAGGATCAATGGTTTAAAAAGACTTTAAGATTTCTTATTCTTAAAGTCTCTTGATTTATAATTGATCAGGAATTGCTTCCCGGTTTTGCGGGTGGTTCATTGCCATCACCGGGCTTGTGGTCTCCATCCGGTTTCTCAGGCGGTTCATTATCGCCACCAGCTCCATGATCTCCACCAGGCATATTTCCTTCTGACATCCCGCCATGAGATGAGGTGCTGACCTCAACAACGATCGCCTCACCTGTTGAAGCTGTGCCTTCGCTATATTCAACACCATTCACATACAGCTTATGGCCATTTAGGTTGATGGAGCCACTAGCACAGGTCAGAGAAGTTATATAAGAATCTCCGCTCAGTGTCCATGTAGAACCGTCTTGAATCTCAACATAGATCTGACCATCTTCATTATCCGAATTGATCGCTCCGGTGTATGAGGATCCATCTTTCAGATAAAGATTGAGTGAGGATGTTTCATCAACGATGATATCGCCTTCAGCTGTCTGCTTGACAAGATTCATGGTTGCCTGGCCACCGTTTGATCCTTCCGAACCCCAACCGGCTGCTGCGGCTCTCAAGAAATAACCATCAGCGTCTTGATTAGTGATCGTAACATTTTCTAAATCGATCGTTGCCACCGTATTGGTCACAAAGAAGATGTCGCCATTCTTGTTTAATAACGATCCGTTGGTCATTGAGAACGAAGCCAATCCTTCATCGGCATCACCCGACATCGACTGATAGATCATGACAGCCTGATACCATTCAGACTTATCGGAATTCTTGGAGTTGTTGTCAGCAACCAGTTCCACATTGTTTAAGGTCACGGAGTTCTGTCCTTCAACGACGACACCCTGTGATGACGTCGATTCCAGATAAGCATCACTTACCGTGATATCAGCTGTGGAATAGATGACAGGCGATCCCTTTCCATCTGTTATATATGATCCTTCACTTACATTAACTGTTCCGCCGCCTCTGTCAGATCTGATAGCTGCAGAAGAATTACCGGTCGTATGGATGTTCAGGTTTGTCGCATTCATCGTGCCGCCGCCTGTCGTCATCAATCCTCCGGAGCAGTTTCCTGAAGTCTCAATAACGGAATTCGAGATGTTTACGGTCGTGCCTTCGCCATAAGAGAAGACGCCGTTGGCGTGCGTGCCATCCGTTTCCACCACGATGTTTTCTAAAGTAAGGGTTGCACCATTTGTCGCAAAAATCGCGGCATTCTCACCATAGAAGTCTGCTTCATCGCCAGATGAATCACCACTCTTTTCTGCTTTGATATTAGAATATGAAGCGGTTTCTCCATCTGTTTCTATGGCGTGTTCACCGTCTGCTTCAGACGTATATGTTTCTTTGATCTCAATATCTTCTTTCTGCGGAACAGCCGAATCTTTCTGGATCAGTTCCTCAACTGTTTGGGATAATTCGGTTTCCTCTGTTTGTGTATTCTGTGTACAGGCACAGAGAGATATACTCAATAATAAACTCAATATAAGCATTACTGTTTTTTTCATGTTCAGGTCCTCCTGTTGTCTTTATATTATTTTTTGAATCTGAACTGAACGTGAACTGTTTATGAAAAGAAAACGAATTTGGTTTTTGCAAAGTCCTATAATATATTGAATATAAGAATATCTGACATTTAAAAAGGAGACAAAGAAATGCTGATAAAAGAAGACGACAATAAATATCGTTGGGTATATGAACAGCCGATGCTGAAGAGCTTTTTCCTGTTGTTTGAAGTCTGGAGAGTATTGTTTATTGCGGCCGCTATCTTAGCTTTATTTCTGATCATTATTAATCTGTTTTCCGGTAATTCGTCAGATGGGATACTATACTCCATCGGTATGGCAGCTTTGGTTGGCGGGATCATGGTCGTTTTATCGATTCCTTCCTACTATATCGTCACCAAGGCTAACAACAATAAATACACGGTCCTTTTTGAAATGGACGAGAACGGTGTCGATCATACGCAGATCAAAACTGAAGCCGCCAAAGCCTTGGAGGCATTGACGATCATGGTCGGTACTGCCGCCAGAAACCGCACTACCGTCGGAAGCGGTATCTTATCCGCAGCCGGTGGTTCTCTGTATTCTGATTTCAGCAAGGTCAGAAAGATAAAGTGTATGCCGGAAAAGAACACGATCATGCTTAACGGCCGATTTATCCGCAATCAGGTCTATGCTGAAGATGAGGACTTTGATTTCGTATCCAACTTCATCATCGAACATTGCCCGGACGCAAAAACCCTTTAAAAGCTTTGTTACAAAAGGAGGCCGTCATCACAGCCCCCTTTGCGTAATTTTACTACTTATAAATTATACATATTCCATCTCATCGATAAAATCAAAATTACCTCTGCCTAAAGCTACCAGATACTTGTTGCATTTCTTGCAACGATAAAATGTTCCGTTGGTCAGAAGTGAAGCCCAGAACTGTCTGGAGAACTCATTGCGATCAGCGTTTCCGCATCGGCATACGATGTTTCCATAATCGCTGTCTTCAAAACCTCCGGCAATTCCAACCAGTTTTTCATCAGCCAATTACAACCCGATTCTCTTCATATTGAAACCGGCATCTTCGATCTTCTTTTCGATCTCAGAAAGATCAATGTTATTGTCAGCCAGGATCTTACATGCCTGAACATCAGATACGGCTTTAGAAAGCTGCTCTTTGACATTTAAAGGTAAAGCAGTCAGTAATTCTTCTTTAAGAGCGAGATAGCGTCCGCCTGCTGCTTCCTCAAGGTTTTCGTCTTTTAAGTTTTTGTTTTCATCCATAAATAATATCCTCAGTCATAAATTTGTACGTCATATTTGTGAAAACGTCATGAAAAAAGGCAACTTAATTAGTGCCTTCTTCGAAATCTTTAACTGCTTCATATCTGCCTCTGTTCAGTTTTTCTTCAAACAGTTCCTGAGGCAAAGGTTTGTCATAGAGATAACCCTGCAATCTGTCACAACCGAGTTTATGTAAGAAATCTTTCTGGAAGATCTTTTCAACTCCTTCCGTTATAACATCGATATTCAGCTGTCTGGCCATATCGATGATACTGCGGATGATGATCTCATCACTTGTACCCAGTTTCTTGTTTATAAATGATCTGTCGATCTTTATCTCGCTGACCGGATATTCTCTTAAAGCACTTAATGATGAATAACCGGTACCGAAATCATCAATACTT
>JAFRJA010000012.1 GCA_017432545.1 Erysipelotrichaceae bacterium | reverse complement strand
TTTGATGACTCGATATTTAAGAACTTTAAGTTCTTGGTTTTAAATGAATTGACGTTTTGTTTAATTGCTTCTTATTTAGTTTTCAAAGATCGAATCGCATCGTTTTAAGAAGGTTTTTTCGAACCGTTCTCTTTTGCGGTGCTCATTTATACTACCAAAACCATATTACCTTGTCAACAACTTTTTTCATTTTTTTTGAATTTTTTTGCGAAATTCGCAAAAACCCTTTATTAATCGGCATTTTTTTCATCTTTTTTATCGCAAATTAACTCAAAATACTTCATGATAAACGAATTTATGTAAGAAAAATCAAAAGGTTTTTCTTGATTTTCTACCATTTTTACCAGTTCTTTTTTTGCCTCGATACACCTGTTCTTTATTTCTTCCGGATAATTCATCTTCTGGCAATGATAAGCGAACTCATTTTCATCCAGTACCACATAACTTCCATCCGGAAAAACCTTGACATCCAGATCATAATCAATGTTCTTGATCGCCTCTTCATCATAGACCGAAGGAGTAGCGACATTGCAGTAATAATAGATACCGCTCTTTCTTACCATGGAGATGATATTGAACCAGTGATTCTTGTAATAGAAACAGATCGCCGGTTCCCTGGTCAGCCATCTTCTTTTATCGGCTTCCACGACCCAGCTGTGATCGGTGACCACTACATAACAATCCTTCAGTACATCGATGACCATGGCCTTTGACCAGGTCCTATGCACACTTCCGTTGTGCTTAAAAGATTGAACAAATACACTGTCCCCTACTTTTAATTCATTCATGATTATCTACCAGACGTTCTTTAACCTTTCACACAGTAAAGGTACAACGATGATCGCACACAGAGTAGTCGGGATCATATATGTTGCGTTATAGACTAATGAACTCCACAAAGGTGTTTCCCATAAAAGGGTACCGGATAAAGTTGAAGACAAAAGACGGATGCCACTGGTGATCAGGACACCGCTGTAGAAGTACTTGTAGTTGGGAAAGAAAGAAGCTAATCCATATACCGCATAAGCGATCAGATAATCAAGCAGGAAGCTCCAGATGCCATAGAACTTTACTGACCCGATGACTAACTGCAAAATGACGGAAACGATACCGACCTGCAAGCCATGTTTATAACCAAGATGATACGAACAGATCAGTAAAGCGATCGGACCGAAATTAAGCTTGCCACCGGAAGCCATCTGAAAAAGATTCAGGGCATCGGAAATCCTGTCTAAAACCACAAATAAAGCACAGTATATCGCCATGATAGTTAATGTTTCGGTTGTTAGTTTTTTCATAAAAAAACACCTCCAGAAAAGGTGCCTTCCCTACGCTGGCATTATCCAGTTCAGGTTACGGGTATGATCTCAGCCTTAAGCACCCCACTCAATAAGATTATACCCGAATTTTTATTTAAGATTCCGTTTTTTCATAGAGTTCATCCAAAACGGTCAGAGAATCATCATAATGCCAGTATTGATCATACAGATATGAACCCGGCGCATTTCCCAACAGTAACATATATGATTTTCCTTTATTCTTATAAAGGATGATGATATTCTGACCAGCCTCTGGCGTATACCCAGTCTTGCCACCCAAGACGATCGTATGCGGATTGACATTGAGGATGCGGATACCGGAAGAGACTTTCAGACCATCAGCCATCGTATGATATAAAGATTCCAGGATCTCCCTGCCCTTTTCGAATTTCAAAGCATCCATGACAATCAGAAACATATCGTCAAGCGTGGTATACAGATCATCATCATGTAAGCCGGTCGTATTGACGAAATGTGAATTCGTGCAGCCGATCTCTTGGGCATGTTTGTTCATCTCGTAAACAAGATCGATGCCCTTGGAAGCGAAATAATTTTCCAAAGCCAGAGCCGCATCAGCCCCGGAAGGAAGGATCAATCCATATAACAGATCTTCCAGCGAATAATTGTAGTCGCTCTGAATACAGGCTAATGAGGCATCTTCTTCAACCAGATACTTCACCTGATCAGCCGTGACATAGGACATTTGATCAAGATCATCTTCCAGATTCAAAACGGTATCCAATGTCAATACTTTAGTCAGAGAAGCCGGATACATGACCACATCATTCCTGTGCGCATGTGTAAAGCTGAAATCTGAAAGGTCAACTAGCAGATACTTATCGGAATGCAAAGGAAAATCGAGTTCATCATTGATATAGGAAAAACTGTTTATCGAATCGGTATCAATATGAAAAGGTTTTTCGTTCTTATGACATCCGAAACACATCAGTAACATCGTTACCGAAATAAACACTTTTAGATATCTAATACATCGTTCTGTAAAAATCATAAGCTTTAATTCTTATATCAGTATTAAGTATAAAAAAATCCACTAGCAGATAAAAATCTCTTGCCTCATACCTGAAATCTTTCAAGACATCATAATTAGAGAAATTCCCCTTGATCATAAGCCGGAATTTCTTAAGCGTCTCAACAGGCAATATCTCTTCCCCGCCCAGATGTTTCTCACACACAAAACCACCGTGACGGTTGGATACAGATACCACCTTCTTATTGTCGCATAAACAGCAGCTATCGACTATCGGGGTGATACCGAAGTTTTTTATCAGATGGGAAATAAACATCGAACCAAGCAGATAGATGTTATCCTCGGTTAACTTTTCAAAAACAAAGTTGAGTTCATCGAAAGTATCGATCTCCTTGTTTTTCAAAGCCAGTTCACAAAGGATATTCTTGAAAGACATGAAACGCAGGTTCTCACTTTCAAAATGATCCTTCAGCAGTTTATGACCATGAACGGAAAAGATCGTCTTTCCTTCCGTATAGTCGATGATGAATTCGTAGAGACAGAAGTTGAGAAAATGGTTGCGGCTGCTCAGTTTCTTGGCAGCCTTGCCTATTAAAGAAATAATGCCGTATTCCTTACTCAGCACCTGCATCAGCACATCGTTTTCCCGATAGTCACTGATACTTAAAACAAGTCCCTTAAATTTATCATTCATCCTTGTCCCCGGTAAAATATCCGAGATTGAATAACTGTTTCTGGGAATTCAGCCAGTCTTCTTCAACTCTTACAAATAGGGATAATACTATCTTTTTATTATCAAATAACTTTGAAATATCAGTGCTGGCCTGATCATTGATCTTCTTCAGCATCGAACCGTTCTTACCGATGATGATTCCTTTATGCGTATCCTTGTTACAGATGATGGTCGCTTCGATGAAGACTTTGGAAGTCTTTTCCTTGATCTCTTCAACTCTGACCGCTACAAGATGGGGAACTTCTTCACGCATATTGGTGATGATCTTTTCTCTGATGATCTCGGCGATGCGGAAATCCAGATTGACATTGGTCTTGACGTCTTCCGGATAATACTGCACGTTGTCTTTCAGATAGCCGATACTCGTATTCAGCAGTTCATCGAGATTTTCTTTATTCAAAGCACTTAAAGGAATAATCTCCGCAAAGTCATAGTTTTCCTGTGCATAGCTCAATCTTCTGATCAGCTGTTCAGGACTGAGTTCATCGATCTTGTTTACCAGTAAAAAGATCGGAGCTTCATACTTCTGCAATCTTTCAATGATACTCCTGTCTTCGTTCTGTAAACCTTTATTTCCATCGACGATATAGTAAATGATGTCCACGCCTTCAGCTTGGGACATCGCTTCCTTATTCATGTATGAACCCAAAGCTGTCTTGGCTTCATGAATACCCGGGGTATCAATAAATACTATCTGCAGATCATCTTTATTCAAGATCCCCAGGATCGCATTTCTGGTCGTCTGAGCTTTGCTGGTGGTGATGGCGATCTTCTCATCCAGTAAGGCGTTGATCAAAGTAGATTTGCCGGCATTAGGCCGGCCGATAATGGCGATAAATCCTGATTTCATAAACTCAGATCATCCACTCCAAACTGGTCAGGTAAAAGTTCTGAAATATTGGTGATCCTTGTTTCCTTGCCATTGGACAAAAGGATCGGCGTTTTCTGTTCCAGCAGTTCTGACAGGACCTGACGGCAGATGCCACATGGTGTCCCCAGTCTTCCCCCATCAGTTACGATCGCCAGCGCTTCAATATCGCCTTTGCGATAACCATTGGAATAAGCCGCAAAGACGGCACTTCTTTCTCCGCAGTTGGTCGCCCCATATGAGGCGTTCTCAATATTGGCACCGTAAAAAGTCTTCCCGTCTTTACACAAGACACAGGCACCGACGTGATAGTTTGAATAAGGCGCATAGGCGTTCTTCATGGCCTTGAACGCTTCTTTTATCAGTTCTTCATTACTCATTTCAAAATCCTTTCCAAAACACAGATCACACATACGACAAGCGCACCGATCGAAGAAACCAGAACTGCTGCACTTGACAGATCTTTTATTACTTTTATTTTTTCATCATATTCATTATTCAGATAATCAGCCATCTTTTCGATCGCCGTATTGAAGATCTCGGCTGCGATCACCATCGCGATACAGACCACAAAGGCCAGCCATTCATAATGATCGAGTTTTATGATCAAACCGCCTATTATCGCCAATAAACCGAGAATCAGCTGGACCAATACCGCTTTATGATTCAAAGCCAGTTTCAGGCCGTTAAATGAATCGGAAAACTTCTTCTTCACTTGAGATCTCCGATGATCTTTTTCTGCATGGCAAACATCTTCTTCTCATCTTCCTTTTCCATATGATCATATCCGAAAAGATGTAACAGACCATGGACGAAGAGAAAGACGAATTCCCTTTTGACGGAATGACCGTATTCAGATGCTTGGGAATATACACGATCACGATTGATGAAGATATCACCGAGCTCGATCTCATCTTCATATTCGGCATCTTCTTCATCATCCAAAAGTGCAAAGGAGATGACATCGGTGACTTTGTCGATATTGCGGTATTCCCTGTTTATCTTTCTGATTTTTAATGGCCCGCAGATGATCAGAGAAAGCGCATATACATCGTCTAGACCCAATGTTTTTAGGGTCTTCAGATAGTACTTTTCGATCAGAGGATAGTACTCTTTCAAGTCATTATAATGAGTCTTGTTTATGATATTTACCATACTTTAATTATAACTTGATTATTTAAATAAATAATGTTATATTAAATTAGCAGTCTATATAGTAGAGTGCTAATTACGTGCTAAAGGAGGTACAAAATATGGCAGTTAAACAGTTTAAAACCGAATCAAAAAGATTGCTGGATATGATGGCCAACTCCATTTATACAAATACGGACATCTTCCTGAGAGAGCTGATTTCCAATGCCTCAGATGCCCTCGATAAGAGACATATCCTCTCCCTTACCGATTCTTCAATATCCAGTGATGATCCGAAGATTCACGTCGATGTCGACAAGAAAAACCGTACGATCACGATAAGTGATAACGGTATCGGAATGGACAAAAAAGAGCTGGAAGACAATCTGGGCACGATCGCCCGTTCCGGCACCTTTGAGTTCAAAAAAGAACTTGATGCCAAGAGTGAAGCTGATATCATCGGCCAGTTCGGTGTCGGTTTCTATTCCGCCTTCATGGTGTCCGATCATGTTGAGGTGGTATCCCGCAAAGTCAATGAAGACAAGGCCTATTGCTGGAGCTCAGATATGGACGGTTATGAGATCACCCCGGCAAAAAGAGATGAAGCCGGTACGACCATAACCTTGCACATCAAACCTAACACCAAGGAAAAGAAATACGACCAGTATCTGGATAAAGACGAGATCAGAATGCTGATCAAGAAGTATTCCGATTTTATCCGCTATCCGATCGAAATGATGGTCGAAAGTTACGATTATAAAGAAGACGGCAAATCCGAGAAAGTTGAAAAGCTTGAAACGATCAACTCGATGCAGCCGATTTGGAAGAAGAATAAGAAGGATATTACAGAAGACGACTACAACAACTTCTACATGCAGGAATATTACGACTATGCCAAGCCGCTGAAGACGATCCATTACAAGGTCGAAGGAAACACTTCCTATACTGCCCTTCTCTATATCCCTTCGCAAAGACCGTTCAATTACTACACCAGTGACTACAAGCTCGGTCTCAAGCTTTATTCCCGCGGAGTCTTCATCAAGGATGAAGCGAAAGAGATCGTCTCCGATTACTTCCGTTTCATCAGGGGTATCGTTGATTCCGATGATCTGTCTTTAAATATCTCACGTGAGATCTTACAGCAGGACTATCAGATGAACAATCTGAAGAAATCCGTTGATAAGAAGATCAAATCCACGTTAGAAAAGATGCTGGAAAAAGAAAGAGAAGATTACGAGAAATTCTTCGACAATTTCGGCTCACAGCTGAAATTCGGCTGCTACGACAATTTTGGTATCAATAAAGACGTTCTTATAGATCTCTTGATGTTCAAATCCTCAAAGGAAGACAAATATGTCACTTTGAAGGAATATGTCGCCAACATGAAGAAAGGTCAGAAAGACATCTACTATGCATCAGGCGAATCGATAGAAAAGATCAAACAGTTACCGCAATTAGAGAAAGTACTGGATAAAGGTTATGAAGTCCTCTACTTCACCGATTCCGTTGACGAGTTCCTTACTTCCATCGTCAGAGAATATGATTCCAAACCATTCAAGTCCATCCTTAAAGGCGATCTTGATCTCGATGATGAAAAAGAAAAGAAGGAACTGGAAAAGAAAGGTGAAGAATCCAAGGATCTGCTCGAAAAGATCAAAGAGATCCTCAAAGATAAAGTCAGTGATGTCAAAGTCTCCAACCGCCTCAAATCTCATCCGGTCTGCCTGGTGTCCGATGACAATCTTTCTATCGATATGGAAAAGGTATTGCGTTCGATGAATCAGGAAGGTGCTAAAGCCAACAAGATCTTAGAAGTTAATCCGGATCACGAGCTGTTCAAAGCGATCAAGAAGCTAAACGATGAAGGCAAGGATATAACTGAATACACCGATCTGCTTTATGATCAGGCATTACTGATGGCAGGTCTGGAACTGGATGATCCGTCACAATATGCCTTAAAGATCTCCGAGCTGATGTTGAAGGCGATCAGTGAATAATAACTAAAAATAGAGAACTCAGTTCTCTATTTTTTTACAGTTTGTAATCCCAGTATTTCGACATATCTCCGAAGGAATAGATCCTCAAGGTCTTCTTATTGAGATTGTAGATACAGGAATACTGAGTCTTACCATTATCAGTCTTATTGCTTGGATCCTGAACGACCAGAGACAGAAGATTAAGCGCGAAGTCTTCCCTCATACCGGCCTTTCTTGTCCGGAATAAACCGGCTTTAAGACATTCATCTCTGCCGCAACCTTCCGGAAAGAACGGATCATCTTTGCAGACATAGTGATTGGTCGCATGGTTTATCTCATTGACTTTCATCACACCATTATCCCATTCCAGTAACACAGATTTTCCACTGGTATCGGCAATCATGATGTGATAATCGGCACCGGGCATCGCGGCTCTGAGATTGATTGAATCAAAATAGGCGATCGCTTCATCGACGCTGGCACAACAATCCAGTACCAGGCGCATTGCCACAGGATGAAGATAATATGGCTGGTTTTCCTTGTTTGTCTGCATCCAATCCTTCTTGGATATCCAGGCCTTTTTGTCAGCCTCGTTTACAGCGATCGAACCATGCGAAGCTTTTAACCAGTATGGATCCGGTACTTCCCCTGTCTTATCCAGGAAAAAGTTGTCCTTGTTTTTATCGAGTTTTTCTTCATAAGAATCATAAGGGATCTCTATCCAGTCACTTTTCATGCATAGGGCAAGAATAGACACCGCCAAGCCTTTCTCATTCATACCATCCATACAGATATATGGCGTTACGATGAATGGTGACAGATCAGTTTTCCCATCATCAGCCGCACCTTTGCCGTAGGTCCCGTTTTTGAAATCCAGCCAATAGGCATCAGCCACACCCAAGGAACGGTATTTGGCTTTGGTATTATTTCCTTCAACAATAACGTTGATACCGGTACGCGGATTGGACTTATCATTATGCAGATAATGGGAGAAATCATAGTTGCGGCAGAACAGGACTTCACCTTCCAGATTCTTGGTCACAAAAGTCGAACAGCCCGCATCGATCACCTTTTTGAAAAAATCAGGAATATCGTAATAATCATAGTTACACTCCATATGATAAAGATAGCCTTCATCATCGACTCTTCGAATAGATTCAACAGCGGCGATCTGTTTTTCATCAGCTAAATAGGCATGTGGATTCATCTGTTTTCCTCTTTCATCTTAACGGATCTTTCATATTCCTTCTTGGTATCGATCGTCAGTGATATCAGCAGCATTCCTACCGCCACCAAAGCCGGTATCCAACCTAATAAGGCGTTGATCGTATTCTGAGTCGTCAGGTTCTGCAGTTTGCCTTCATCAGCCAGCTGTGCCGAGAAACCAGCCACCGCCAAAGCGACCAGGAAAAGTTTGTCGACCATTGCTTCAGCGATCTTGCTGGCGAGGTTATCACCGGTCGAGACCATCGTATCAAGACGGCGGCCGTTCTGTACCTCAACGATATCTGAAATCGCATTGCGGTTGGTATTGAACATGATGAAAGTCATCGTCAGGCCCATGCCGGCAGCCGCTGCATTGATATAGGCGTTGATAACATTATTTGGTACCAGAATGAACGGGATCTTACCGACGATCTGAATAATAGCGGCTAATGCCATTGTCTTCTTACGCCCTAACAAGGTATCGATCTTCGGGGTGATGATCGAGAAGATGATAGAGAAGACAAGATATACTGCCAGGATCGGAGTAGCCAGAGAAGAATTGTTCAGAACATAGGCACAGTAATAGGTTATCGAAGAAGTAAGCAGACAGGTCGATACGCCATAAAACATGACATAAAACATGTTTTTGACCCACGACTCACACTTGAACAGCATCCTGTAAGTTTCCACGATACCAATCTTTTCTTCGTTGTCGGATACCTGTTTGACTCTCTCCTTTGTTGTGAAGTAGTGGATCAGACAGCCGATGACGATCAGTACACCCATGAAACAGGCGGAACGGAAGATCGCGCCGGAATCGGATGAGTTGATGACTTTGTGGTCCTTAAGACCGCCAAACATCTTGACGATCAGTGGGACAGCTACGGCACCGATACCTGAACCCAAGCAGGCACCAAGGGAGCGGAAAGCATTGATCGATTTTCTTTCACCATCATCTGCTGAAGCCAGGGCACCCATGCCGTTATAAGGAATACCTCTGAAGGTATTGGCTATCTCATAGAAAAAGAAAACGGTAAGTCCCAGGATGATAGCCCACTTTTCAGAGACTCCGAAATTGGTAAACAGAAGAACCATTCCCAAAGCATAAGGAACAGCGATATAAAGTAACCACGGTCTGACTTTTTCTCCTGATTTGAACTTGACGTTATTCGCCCAGACGCCGATCAAAGGATCATTGACGATATCCCAGATCGTGCCGATCAGAGCCATATTGGAAGCAGCGATCGGATTGATCAAAAGGATCGATGTCAGAAAGAACTTATAGTAAGTACTCTTGAAGTTGAAGACGATATTGGTCGAAGCCGAAAAACTCATGAAACCAAGTTTTTCCAGTAATCCTACACCCTTTTTCTCCTTTTCCATAATTATCCCCTTTTCTATTTTTCTTCTATTTTAAAACAGGAATTCTTTATCCGCAAAGAAAAAGGTACCTCTTGTGAGGTACCTCTTGTCTTAGTATTTGGATCTACTTGAAGATATCGACATCATCGTCATTCAGGATATCCAGGATCGAAAGTTTTTCTTTCTTGATAGTCTGTTCTTTCTCAAATATCTTTCTGACATCCAATAAGCGGGCATTAGCTTCATATTTGAGTTCGAGTTCTTCCTGAGCGACTTCATCATCGACCTGCTTGTACTTGTTGACAAGATCGGCGATATCCGCATCCAGTGCTTTCTTTTCGCTGACGAGTTTTTCGAATTCCTGACGGATATTCTCGGAGATATTATTGAACTCAGAGAAGCTCTCATCAAGATTCTGACGATGGATCTCTTCCAGACGGTCTTTTTCATTGCGGAAGTCATCGATCGATTCAAGTTCTTCGTTGCGCATATTCTCAACGAAGAGATCCTGTTCACGTTTAGCCTTCTTGATCTGTTCCGCAAAGGCGATCTGCTTAGCCTTTTCATCCTTGATCATGGCTTCATACGCATCAGAGATCGATTCGAGCTGATCCTCATATTCCTTGAGCCTGTTAGGCTTGTCGGCTTCGAGTTCTTCGATCTGCTTCTGAATACCATCGATCGCTTCATCACGCTTGGCAGCGAGTTCATCGAGGATCTCATTATGCATCCTGTCTAAAGAATCCATTTTCTCTTTGAACTGCTGAGTTCTCATGGTCAGATCAGCTTCACTTTCGTTATCGATATCAGCCATGATCTCCGGCTTGCTTCTGAGCAGGTTATCATATTCCGACATCGTGGAGGCGATCTGCGTCTTGAAGTAGACGATACGGCGATCGTGAACAGACTTGAGTTCATCGATCTGATCCTTGATCTTCGCACAACGCTTTTCAATATTGTTTACGTAATCAGTAGTTTCTCTGCTGAGATCCGTGATCGTTGAACGCTTGTTGACCTCATAAGCTTCAAACTTGGATACTTCAACATCCTTCTTCTTGTTCAGTTCAGAGATCTCGCTTCTGATGTCATCACACTTGGCATTGACTTCTTCGATATAACGCTCATAGGCACTGCGTTTTTCTTCCAAGACCATATCATAATTGGACTTGATGCCATCGATCTCACTGTCGATCGCGGAACGCTTCTGTTTCAGAGAATTGTCATATTCATTGCGGGCGATCTCGTTCTTGTTGACGAGTTCATCGAGTTCCTGCTGTACGTTTCTGGTCTTTTCGGCTACCAGATTGAAGCGGGTCGCACATTCCTTCTGTGTTAGTTCCTTACGGGAATTGATCTCGTTGATAAGTGAATCGAGATTATCCTTCTTGGCTTGCAGTTCAGAGCGGTACTGTTTGACCTTCTCATCATACTGCGCTTCGACATCTTTCTGTTTTTCCAGATAGAAGTTTTCTTTTTCTTTCAGCTGTCTGCCCAGATCAGCATTGAGTTCTTCCAGCTTCTGGGCATGTTCATCCTTGAAGGCCTGAACTTCATCAGCGAGTTCCTTCTTGAACAGATTAAGTTCATTCTGTCTTCTTTCCAGTTCCTTGCTGAGCTCAGTTTCCAGATTGTCATTTTCTTCTCTGGCCGTCAGATACTGACCGGTGATCTCTGCCAGTTTTTCATCAGCCTCAGCCTTGGTAGCTTCACTGTCATCGATCGCCTGCTGTTCCTGTTCATCTACACCCTGACGGCGTGATGTTACCAGCACGGTATTCTCTTCATATTCACGCTGCTTGGCCGCAAATTCATCACGGACTTCCTGCAACTTCTTGGAAGGCAGGTTCTCGTATTCCTGGGTGATCCTGAGCAGATCGGCTTCCTGTTTGGCAGCGAGCTGTTCAAGTTTCTGGTTCCTCTCGTCTTCCAGGTTCTTGAGCTGCTGTTTGTATTCTTCCTGCATTCTCACCATTTCTTCCTTATACTGTTCGATCGAATCCAGTAAGGAAGTACGCTGGTCAGACATAGCGTTGACTTTTTCTTCGTTTTCTTCGTAGATCTTGCGGATATCAAGATCGATGTTGTCTTTGGCGCTCTGGTACTGAGCTTTGCGTTCATCGTAATCAGCCTTGATCTCAGCACTTTGCTGATCAAAGTGTTCCTTGAGCGCATCCATCTTTTCGTTGAAGCTGTCTTCCGCCGCCTTGACATCATCTTCGAACTTCTGATTCAGATCCACGATCCTGTTATCATAGGCTTCCTTCTCCTCACGCATCTTCTGTTCGTGTTCACGGGAGATCTCTTCCTTCTTTTCATCGATCGCAGCGATCTGGGCTTCGTGATCCTTGCCCATCTGTACAAAGCGTTCCTTTAACAGAGTAAGCTTTTCTTCGATCTCAGCCCTTCTGACATTGATATTCCTGATGAAAGATTCCTGATCCTTATCAAGATTCTCTTTCCTGTGCGCATAAGCTGCCGCATAGGCATCAGCTTCCTTGTTCTGATCGGAAATTGCCTTGTTCAGATCGGCGATCTGTAATTTGGTCGCAGCGATCTGACGGTTGAAGTCTTCAAACTTGGCTGTATAGGTCTTGCGGGTATCCTCAAGATGCTTTTCATACTGAGCCTTACGGGCGGCAATGGCCTGATCATTGCTCAGTTTGACTCTTTCAAGTTCCTGTTTCAGGTTTTCGGCCTTATCATCGTACTGTGCCTTGATCGAAGCGAATTCCTTTTCGATGCCGCCGATGACACTTAAACTCTCATCGACTCCATTCTTATAGGCTTCCTTACGTTTTTCAAAACGTTCAGCCAGGAATTCGTTACGGTTCTTGAGCTGTTCCTCTTCCTGCGCCAGATCAGCTTCCAGTTCTTCGAGACTGTGCAGACGTTTTTCACGCTCTTCTTCCAGCTTCTCGTCATATTGCGTCAGCAGTTCATCATAACGCTTCTTGAGATCGGCATCAGCCTTCTGTAAGATCTTTTCCATCTCGTTGTGCTGATTGGCTGCCGCTTCCTTGATGATGACCATCAGTTTCTCGAGATCGTTGCAGGCCTTTTCATATTCAGCCGCATTGTTGTCGCTGCTGATCTGCAGATTCTGTTCGCCATCCTGAAGTTCTCTTAACAGTCTTTCATTATCGCGGTCGAGTCTGAGCTTTTCAGCTTCATATTTCTTCTTGGTATCATCGAATCTTGTTTCAAAACTGTTTTTGTCTTTTTCGATCTGGGAAGCCAGTTCAACTTTCTGACTGTCCAGGGAGCGGACCTCCTTTTCATAGTTGGTGAGTTCCTCTTCCTTGACCTGCAGTTTCTTCTTTTCGCTTTCATCGAATTCCTGTAAACCGCTGCGATGTTCGGCTTCCAGTTTCTCCAGACCCTCACGATTGGACTTGCGCAGATCCTCCAGCTGTTTCTCGAGTTCTTCGATCTTGGCGAGTCCTTGTGCTTTATAGGCTTCGAATTCCTTTTCCAGATTTTCTTTCTGGGCCGTCTTTTCAGCGATCATTTCTTCATATTCAGTCTTGATCTGATCCATTCTGGCCAGGAATTCGTCATTCTGTTTCTTTCTGGTGACTCTGAGATCCTGCATCTGTTTTTCAACTTTAGCTTTCGCATCATCAAAAGCCTTGATCTCTTTATCGTTCTGATCCTTGACAAGTTCCTGTTTCAAAGAGATCAGGTTATCGATACGGTTTCTCAGATCAGTCTCATTGTTCTGTCTGGTCGCTTCGGCTTCTCTGGTCCTGAAACGCAGTTCATCGGCACGTTCTTCGAGGATGCTTCTTCTTCTGGCAACTTCCGCCAGCTGCTGTTCATTGAGCCTGTTGAGCGCATCCTTGCGGTCCTTCGAGATATTTACAAAACTTTCTTTCTCATCGGAAAGAGATTTCAGTTCATCATTAAGTGAAGTGATACGGATTTTGATATCATCGATCTGATCCTTGAGCTCCTTCTGTTTGACGTTATATGAACGCTTAAGTTCTTCGACCTGGGCCGTGTATTCCTTGTTGATGGAACTGATACGGCTGTCGTTCTCACTCCTGGTGTCATCGATCGTCTTTTCGATCTCTTCCTTCTTCAGACGGTTTTCGATCTGCAGATTGGCAATCTCTTCCTTGAGGACTCTGATCTTTTCTGTATATTCATCCGCACTCTTGCGGTACTGTTCGTTTCGGTTGGCATATCTGGTTTCCAGGAAGTTCTTGCGGCTTTCTTCAAGCTTGATCTCCTGATCAAGGTTGTACTGTAAAACTTCCAGATCATTGTCACGCTTATGACTGACTTCCACAAAGTCCTTATCCAGTTCATCAAACAGATCGTGATAACGCTGCTTGAGTGAATCGGACAGATCATTGACCTTGGCCAAAAGATCAGCCAGTAAGGCATTGTTTTTATCAACTAATAAAGAATTGAGGGTATCGATCTCACCGTTTTCTTTCGCAAAGTAAGCCGTTGAACTCTCGATATCTTTATCCAGCTGCTGATTCTTTCTTTCGATCTCACTGTTGAGCTGAAGATTTTCGTTTTCTCTTTTGTGCAGATCGTCCGCGTATTCCCTTTCGATCCGCTTGTATTCTGCTTCGTTGCGATCTTTTAGATCAGCCAGATCATTCTTGAAAGAAGCAAGCTGACGGTCAAGCGATTCAGCCTGACGGCTGACATCTGCGAGTTCCGCTTTCTTTTCGCTGATCAGGTTCTCTTCTTCTCTTCTGATCGCCTTGGCTTTTTCTTCCTGTAAGATCGATAGCTGTCTTTCGGTATTGACCTGGTCGCTCTTGAGATCTTCAAGTTCCTTCTCCAGGCTCTTGATCGTTTCTTCACTGGTAGTGATAAGATTCTCTTTCTTCTCTTCCAGTTCCGCAGACAGATCTCTTTTCTTAGCCAGGATCTCGTCATATTCCGCCTTTAAAGCGTCCATGCGCTCATTGAACTCCGCATCTTTATCTTTCTTTTCCTTGCGCAGCTTGTTTAAGCGCTTGTCGATGCTGGCTTTCTTTTTGGCAAAGGCTTCCGCTTCCATGGAATCTTCTTTATCCAGCAGATTTCTTTTCTGTTTCTTCAGCTTGTCGATCTTCTCGGCAAGTTCTTCCTTGGCAGCTTCATATTCCGCTGTAAACTGATCCTGTTTCTCCTGCAGAGTCTGCAGATTCTTGGCGGCCGCTTTATCTTTCTTGCCCTGATTCCTTAAGGCAACTTCGCGCTCTTCAGCCAAAAGATCCAGTTTTTCCTGGTACGTTTCCTTTTCGTCCTCGATCTGTTCACCGACTTCGACTATCGATTCGCTGAGTTTCTCGATCTCACTTTGTTTCGCCTTGATCTGATCGTCGAGTTCTTCGACGCTGTACTGGTTGTAATCGTTTTCTTTATTCTTTTTAAATCCGCCAAAAAAATTCATTGGAAGCCTCCCAACTATATTTATAAGAAAATTATAGCAGAGATAAAAACAAAATAAAAAGCCTTCAGTTAAAGGCTCTTTAATCAAAATGGTGGTTCCGGCCAGTATAAGCTGATGTGTGCAGATAGATACCAAATGCTACCATTTAGGCTTAATATCTGACCATTTCTTACCATTTCGTGCCATTTGTAACCATTCATTTCAAAAAATTCGGGAGCAAATTCGGGAGCAATTTTCAGCAATAAAAAAAGGAGGCAGATCACCTCTGCCTCTTCGGAGGAACAAACACAAGCCCGATCGACGCCTGCGTTTATCCTTTTATTCTTTTTTCTATTATTTCAATGACTCTCGGATCATCAACATCGATCGTCAGATCATCTATGACAAGACAGTCGTCTTCACTGAGGTTGAACTCATTGACACCCATGCCGTTGATGATATGATACAGTTCCCAGTTTGAAGGGATCCCTCTTGCGTGATCTATCAGGCCTCGATCCTGGAATCTTTTTCCCAGCTTGATTGCCCATCTGAACTCTTCCGGATCCTTGACGATCCATCCGAACGGTTCACCCTGTCTGAGATGCTGAGGATTGAACGGATATCTGTTGCAGATAAAGATATTCCTGTCTGTTGAATGAAATCCGTCCATGATCTTACTGATCGCGTCTTCTGTGTAGTAGACATCACCGAACAGAAAGATGTGAGGATCTTCACATGGAACCGCATCGAAAGCATCCAGATAGTATCCGGTCTGATTCAGATAATCGAAAGTGAACTTCGCTCTGAATAGATGATAATCATCGAAAGCCGTTTCCTCCGGATTGCAGCAGACAATCGGTTCCGCTTCATACATCGACAATAATCTGATGGTCCGATCGACCAGGGCTTCTTCGTTTATCTTCGTCAGAGCTTTAGGATAATTAAAATTCCGATAATAACCTCCGCACAATATGAAGACCTTCATCTGACCTCGCTTTCAGTACTGTAGGTCACGTTTAAAGATCTCATCGGCAGTTTTTTCACATCATCGACGATCTTTTTTGCTGTGCCGTTTCCGCCCATGCTTTCATATGGTTTATATAAATAGTCAACAAGATTCTCCAGTTCATCTTTCGTGACCCAGCCTCTCTCGATATACTTCATTCCGAGATAGACGATCCTGTCATGACCTAAACCTATCAGCATCTGAGTCTGAATGCTTTTGTTTCCGGTCCTGGACTGTATGAAAGCCCAGAACCCGGATGAAGCAATCAGAACCATGATCAAAGATGTTATGACTTGAGATATTTCCATCTGCTCTTACCTCCTATTCTGACAGTTTGTGGACACCTTTTTCAAGGCGTCTGTAAGAAATAAACAGATGCAGGTAAGTATCAATAAAAAAGAGCAAGATTTTTGAGATCCTGCTCTTTGTAAAAATAGTTGTTAATTTACAAAAAGCGCGATTTTTTACTTCGCGCTTGATTTTGATGAAAATATGCTAAAATATAGGTGTAAGAACTGGTTTAGCTACATAATTGAGCAAAAGTCAGTTCTTTTATTTTATTCTCCTGTAAACCTTAACAAGCTCGTCTCCATCCCTGAGTATCACTTCATCAACCCAGTGTCTGGATCCGTAATTAAACAGCGCATCAAACTGTTTGAAGATTTCTTCACGGCTGAGAGACGAATCGTGGCAGTTGATAAGATATATTCTTGCCTGTTCGCCTTTATTAAACAGATTAAATACTGTCCATTTTCCAGAGCCATTCATCGTTTTAACTTCAACCTGTTTTCCATCGATTTCCAGGTCAGCTGTTTGAACGCCTGAAGGATGATTCACTCTTGGATTTAAGTTGATATTGCCGCCTTTAATCTTCATCCACCATTCGGCTGAATCTCTGTCTTCTTTTTTTGGTTCAAAAGTAATATCGACGCCTTTTTCACCTCTGCGATAAAGCCTTCCATCAGCTCCGATGACATGATCACGGTTTTCTCCGATCGCTTTTCTTTCTTTTTGGTCAGAAAGCCATTTTTGCGTAATATCAACATATCCTTTCTTCATATCTTCCATAGTATTGATATTCAGGTTGTATGTCAAAGTTGATCTGCACCCGTCTTTAGACTTTTACACCAAGGATAAATTGAAAAATATTTTCGATTTTGAGGATAATTCGGGAGCAATTCGGGAGCAGACATAAGAAAAACGCCTTAAATAGGCGCTTTTTTGACGAATGGTGGTTCCGGCCAGAATTGAACTGGCGACACACGGATTTTCAGTCCGTTGCTCTACCTACTGAGCTACAGAACCATTGGTTGCGAGGGAAGGATTTGAACCAACGACCTCCGGGTTATGAGCCCGACGAGCTACCA